>NZ_JADDRN010000010.1:0-186980 GCF_017355445.1 Delftia sp. SD018 | reverse complement strand
GAACGCAAGGCCATCACCGCCACCCTGGCCGCCAACAGCGGCAACAAACTGGCCACGGCGCGCCAGCTGGGCATCTCGCGGGCCACGCTGTATGACCGCATGGCGGTGCTGGAGCAGCAGGGCTGAGTCACCCGCCGCCTGCAGGCCGTACCGTCGCCAAGAGGCAGGGCGCTTCCTGCCGCTCCCGATCCCGGAACCAACCCCGGAACCAAGCCCGGAACCAAGCCCGTGAACATGAAAAATCTCCTCACCCGCCTCAAGACCGCATTCAGCAAGCCCGCCCCCGAGCCCGCTCGCCAAGAGGAACACCCGAAAACCCAGCACCAGCCGCACGAACCCCAGTCGGATGCCGCAGAAGAAGAAGTACTCATCAACGCCTACTGCACCGTCTGGGACCTTCCCGCGCTTGACTTTCCGCACACGCTGGCCGGGCGCCGCGATCTTTCGGACCCTGAGCTGGCACCCCATCTTTCCGGCTTTGTCGGCTATGTGCTGGGGCGCGGCGATGGGCAGATGACGCGCAACCGCTACCACGCCATGCGCCACATCCAGCGCGTGCAGCAGCACCTGAGCCTGGGCATTGCGCCGGCCCAGCTCGATGCCTTTGCCGGCTGGGCGCAGCGCGCCAACGCCATCGCATTTCTGGCGGACGGCAGCATTCGCGACCCGCAGGGCCGCATCCTGCTGGCCGCCAACGGCGCCGAGCCCGATGAACAGGCCGCGCTGCCCTATCCGCAGCAGGCCTGGCAGCGCAAGCAGCGCAGCGAGCAGACGCTGGCGCAGCGCGGCTTCACGCCAGCGGCCAGCCTGCCGCCGCTGATCTCCGAGCCCGAACTGCGCATGCGCGCGCCCGACGAGATCGCCGCACGCGCCTTCGCCCTGCTGGCCGTGGCCGTGCGCGCCGAATCGCTGAACGACGCACTGAACGAAGCACTGAACAGTGGCGAACCGCTCACCCCCGAACAGCTGTTCCAGCGCCTGCCGGCCGCCCAGGCTGCGCTCACCCCCAACGAGCGCGAATTCATGGCCACTGCCCAGCCCTCTGAAGAGGCCATCGCCAAGTTCGGCTGGCGCTACGAAGCCGCGTATTTACTGGAATGGGCGCTGGGCCTGGTCGATACGCTGCCGTTCCCCGATGCCATCTGCGACGTGCCGCTCACCTCGCGCACCCTGCTGCAGGCGGGCGACCTAAAGGGCGCCCTGCATGCCGCACGCATGCGGCCCGACAGCGAAATCCTCGACGCACTGGACCAGCACTACCGCCTGCACTGGATCGTGCGCCAGGCCCAGGTGCAACAGCAGTCCGCGCCAGCCGGGCTGAACGCCGACGTGCTCATGGAACGCCACCATGCGCTGAACTGGCTGGTGCGCTTCGAAGGCAATGACTGGGATGACGTGGACACGCCCACCTGAGGCGTGTTGCGCAGGGCGCCTGGCTGCCGCGGCCACAGCTCAACCCCCGCCCAACTGCTCCAGCGTGATGCACGCCAGCCACCTGCAGCCATCCAATGGCCAGGCGGCGTCATCCGAGATGCAGCGCCCGGCGGCGTCCATCTGGATGCGGGTGACGTGGCGGTTGGCGCCGGGCCTTGAGCGGCGGGCGGGCATGGCCAGCAAGGCTTCGGGCAGCGGCTGCGCTGATGGATAGGGTTCGAGGCGCGTGAGATTGTTTGCAGAGCGCAGGCGCAGCGGTGATCGCTCCATGCCGATCACCCAGGTCCAGAAGAGCGCCGGGTGGCGAAACCTGTGACCTGGCATTTCCAGCAGCAGCATGGCGCTGCCGCCCCGCTGCATGGCTTGGGCACAACGCAGCGGAGCGAGGGCGGGGAAATTCTCAAGCTGCGCTTTCCAGCCGGGCAGCAGCAAAGCCAGAACCTGCGCCAGCTCTTGCGGGCCGGGCTGTGGCGTCAACTGCAGCGGCAATTGCACCTGCAGCCATGCCCGTTGCCGCAGCACGGCAGCGCATCGCCGTGCACACCACCAGGCGCCCAGCGGATCGGGCAGGCACTGGGCATCGGGAACCGTGGGCAGTGTGGCCCAGCGCGTCTTGCGCGTCTGTGTACCCACCTGGTAGCGCCATTGCGTATCGAAGCGCAGGCCGGGCATGAAGGTACGAATGGGAGACCTGGGCATGTGCATTGCGGCTGCAGATCCACCACCGTCAGGCCGGTGCGGGCCTGGCTGCAAGCGTGACCGTGCCAAGCCACTGGCATGGGTGCCAGGGGCCGCCCGCATCATGCAGGAGGCAGGTCCCGTCGGCTTGCACCTGGATCCGGGTGGCGTACCCACTGGACCAGGGCAGGGTCGAGCCAAAGGGCAGGGCAAGCAAAGCCTTGGGAGGCGCCATGGCCTGCGTACCTAGTGACGGCAACGTGTCGGACGCAACGCAATCGTCGGTGCACGACAACGGCAGCTCCGGCTCGTACCCCACCACCCAGGCCCAGAAAATGCCCGGCTTGGGCCCTTCGCATTCCGGTGACTCCAGCATCAGCAAGGCACTGCCTCCCTGCTCGACTGCCTGGGCGCACAGCAAGGGCGTCCGGGCGCATTCAGCAGGTGCCTGCACGTCCCAATCGGGCAGCAGCACATCAAGGATCTGCGCCAGCTCCTCCACGTCGGGAAGCGGGGGCAGGTGAACGGGCAGCCGCAGGAACAACCAGTGCTGCTGCTCCAGAACCACGGCGCACCGGCGAACGCACCACCAGGTGCCATAAGGGTCGGCCGGGCCAGCAAGGTCGGAGGCCATCGGCAGCTGTGTCCAGCTGGTCTTGCCGGCTTCCGCACGCCTTCTGTATTGCCAGTGACCATCAAAGAGCAGGCCGCTGATGAGGCGTTGACCGGGACTACTTGGCTCCAGCGGAATTTCCCGCTCGTACTGCTCTGGCGTGAGATTGGAGTTCTGCATTTCTTCGGGTCAGGAAAGCCGGTCAGGAAAAGCCGGTCAGGAGAAGCTGCTGTTGACGGCAATGTCGTTGCTCAGTGGCTCCAGCGTGATGGCCGCCGTGCAGCGGTATCGGCTTGCGCGCGCATCCAGGCCATCCACATCACACAGCCCCTCGCCATCCACCGTCACCCTCAAGGCGTGGTTCCATGCCAGGGGCGAGCCGAAGGGCCAGATCAGCAGCGCGCCAGGGCGCCCGGGCATGTCAAAGGCTGAAATGCGCTTGGCACGCTGGAATCTCTCGTGCATTTCCACGCCGATCACCCAGGCCCAGAAAACGGCTTGCACGCCATCGCTCGAATCCTCGGTCTGCAGTTGCAGCAAAGAGCAGCCACCGGCAAGCAGCGCATCGGTGCTGCGCAGCAGCGGCGCCTGTGTCGAGGGTTCATCGAGCACCTTCACGTTCCAGCCCGCAAGCATTGCGCCCAGGGCCAGCGCCACATCGCCACATTCCGGCTGCGCCGGCAGGCCCGAGGGCAGATGCGCGGAACGCCAGGGCCTGCGATTGAGCACTGCAACGCACTGGCGCACGCACCACCAAGCCCGCTGTGGATCTGCTGCAGCCATGCCGCCTGCCCGGGTTGCCGGCAGCCGTGCCCAATAGGCTCGGCCTGAAGGCGTGAGCGCCGAGTAGGTCCACAGTCCGTCAAAGCGAAGCCCTCGGGTGAAGCGGTGGGTGAGGTGCGTGGTCTCAGCCACAGGACCTCTCATCATCGTGTGCCGAAGGCTGGGCACCGTACGGAGTCTTGATGCCGTAGCGGTCCCCGATGCGCATGAGCGCCATACCCAGGGATGTGCGCGGCTCTTTGGTCTTGCCCAATGCGAGGTCAGAAATCGTTGCTTGACCGCAGCCCACTTCGCGGGCGATCTGGCTTTGACTGACACCCTTCGCAGCAAGTCTGGCGAGGTAGTCTTTCCATTCCATAGTTTCATGCTATCGAAAAGTCGATTTTTTTACAATCGAATTTGACATATCGGTTTTCCGTAAGCTACGGAGCATGTCAACCGATTTCGGCCAACGCCTCAAAAGTGCTCGCAGTCTTGCGGGCCTCACCCAAGCGCAGCTGGGCCGCCAGGCGGGCATGGGGCAATCGACCATTGCCGACCTTGAGAGAAGCGGAAACGGCACCTCCAAAACAGCCACGCTCGCGTCCCTGTGCGGTGTCTCGGCCCTGTGGCTGGAATGCGGCAAGGGCCCCATGTCGGCCGATGCCGCAGCGCTGCAGCGCCAACTGCCCCAGGGCACGCGTCGCTATCCCCTGCTTGGCCTGCAGCAGACAAGCTGCCGCAGCGCACAAGACGCCATGGACGATGCCGACGATGAGCAGTTCCTGGGCATCGAAGTCGCCAGCGACAACGCATCGCCCCGTGCGTTCTTCGTGCGACTGGAAGACAACGCCATGGCCCCGGAAATCCGGGAAGGGGACCGCGTGCTCATCGATCCCGCCCTGCCGCCGCGGCCCGGGGACTGCGTGCTGGCCACCGACTCCCGGCAACAGGCCATCTTGCGCAAGTACCGGGTGCGCGGCCTGGACAAGGCCGGTGCGGAAATCTTCGAGCTGGTGCCGCTCAACGAAGACCATCCCACACTATCCAGCGACGAGCAGGCGCTGCAGTTGCGCGGCACCGTGGTGGAGCATCGCCGGCGGTTCCAGGCCCGGTAGCAGGGCCGAGGCCTTGGCACCGCTGCGGCGGCCTTGGTGCTGCCGGCTGCCGCGCCCGTGATTCATGGATGGCGGCAAGGGACAAGCGGCTTGGGCAAATCTTCCGGCTCGGGCAGGCATCAACACAGTGGGTGCCCCTGCAGGAGGCCGGCATGGCCGAATTGGTCGACTTGACCGCATTGGCCATCTCGCGCGGGCGACAGCGTCACTGCGGCCAGGCAGCGGCACTCGCGCCACTGCCCGTCAATGCCATCCACGTCGCAGTGCCCGTCGCGGTTCATCTGCACCCGCGCCGCATAGCCGCAGGCCCAGGGCATGCTCCAGCCAAAGGGAATGGTCAGCAGCGCGGCAGGGCGGGGCGCGCGGCTTGCGGGCCATGGCTTCACCGGCGCGGGCAGCATTCTCTGATGCATCTCCACGCCAATCACCCAGGCCCAGAACGTGCTCTGCGGCCGCTGGTGCAGCGCCTCTGACTGCAGTTGCAGCACCGCTCCGCCCCCGGCCATCACTGCCTGGGTGCAGGACTGCATGGACATGTGCCCGGCCCCTGCGCTCAGTTGTACCTGCCAGCGCGGCATCAGCGCGTTCAGGGCCAGCGCCACATCTTCCGGCCCCGGCCGCAAGGGTATGTCTGAAGGCAGATCCACCGACTGCCACATCTCCCGCCGCAGCACGGCAGCGCAGCGCCGCACACACCACCAGGCGCCATGCGGATCAGCCCTGCCCGCATCAGGCTGCCCCAGCGGCAGCCGCGACCAACAGGCCCGGCCCGATGGCGCGCGGGCGGCGTACTTCCATTGCGCAGCGAAGCGCAGGCCAGGGGTGAAGTGGTGGGTGATGTGCATGGATGTAGGCGTCTGCGTCTAGTTGAAGCTTGTGCGGCCAAGTTGATCCAGAGTTTGGACAGCTTCACCGAAAGCGGTATGAGAAGTTTTAAGTTGAGCCATAGGCTGGCTCTTCAAAACTGGCGAATTCAAGTGAATTTGCACTAACTCTATCGTACCGAAATCGGTATAGCAAGACCAAAGAATGCTGCCCATGCGCAGCTTCGTGAACGCAACATTGGCCGAAAACGCTGCCCTGATGATCAAGGGCAAGGCGATCGGGCGCCTGCGTAGTGACATGAAGAATGCTGGATTCGACATCGGGCAGGGCACTTTGCAGCGCATCGTTGGCGGGGAAACCGGCGTGCGAATGGAGTCACTGCAGAAGTTTGCTGATTACTTCAGCGTGGACGTCGATACCTTGTTGCGAGGCCGTGTCGCGGAAGGTGAGGACTTCATCCAACTCGTCCGCCTGGATGTTGAAGCCGCGCCCGAACGCTCTCGAAAAACCAATCTTGTCGAGGAACTCGGGGCTCTCCAGTTCCGACGCGATTTTCTGCGTGCTATCGGCGTCAGCCCGGTGAACGCGGGCATCGTCCATGTCACCGGAACCAGCATGGAGCCCACGATTCGGGACGGGGCCGTGCTCTTGCTCAATCGTGCGGATCGAACGCCGCGCCGTGGCAGCGTCTATGCATTCGCGTGGGAAGGGCAGATGCTTGTGCGGCGCTTTCAGCGGGTGGGTGACGTTTGGCATGCCGTGGCCGACAACGCTGATAAAAGCGAGCACCCGGATATCGTCATTGCCGGGAAGGCAGAGAGTCTGGTGCAAGGGCGAGGCATATGGGTCGGGGCCAAGCTCTGAGTCTGGCGTTGCTTTGTGGCTGACTCTTTCATCCGTCGTGGGAACTTGAATGCTTTGTGCATACGCTTGGGATGAGGCAGTCGCAGAGCCAAGCAATTGGGATCTCCCTCGGAACTGAGCCGCTGGCTTGGCCGGGCGTCTAGCTTCTGGGCCGATATCGACCATTTGGTGGCGCTCATCTGTGGGCCTGGGGGTGTTGGCTTTGCAGCGTGAGCGGTCTGTCGAGGCCGGCAGGCGCATTCACGCTCACTGCCAACGAGCAGTCAGTCGGAGTAGCGACCGGCAATAACCACGCTGACAGTTACTTGGGGTGAAGCCGGCCGGCTGTTTAACGGACGGCATGTAACCGTGGACAAAGTCGGCGGCGACGCCAAATCAGAAATCAGGATTTACTCTAGATTTAGAGTTAGGAGTCTGCGCGGCAGAACCGGGTAGCTCCTGATGCCGCACGGCAGTGCAGATGCGTTGATGGGGCATGGCATGGCATGGCATGGCATGGCTGGAAGCCACCGACCCTACGAGCACGACCAGATGCTGCTGCTGTCGGCGGGGCCGCAAGACTGGCTGCCGGCAGGCCACTTGGCCCACTTCTTGGCGTTAGCGCTTCACGCGATCTTCACTCTCGCCTGCTCACTCTGCTCAGCCAAGCGTCAATTGCACCCATCAGACAGCGTCTGACGTCTCGACCACTGGTTCGATCCGACAGCTCAGTATGACGGCGTGGGGCGAGGGCTGGCCTTGGTCCGTGCTGGACGTGTTCTCGCCGTCGACGAACCAGACTGCGGCCTCCTCGATGATCATGGCTACTAGTAGAGACAGTGCAAAGAACACTTTCGGCCCGAATGGAAGCAGGATGGGGCGCGCCGTGCGTCGGGTCCCACGCACGAGAGACAGGAGCGAGTGGTAGGCATCGACGGGCTCCATCACCCCATATTCCATCTGCTTGTCATTCAGTTCCTGCAGCAGGTCCTTGTTCTGCTCCTGCACCTCCTCCAGATACTTCTCTTCAGGAGAGGTCGGTACGAAAAGCCAAGTGTCTCCCGGCTCCAAATACTCCGCCGCACCGATCGCTTTGCCCTTCTCGTACCCCAGCGCCACGATCAGCTCGATTGGGTTGTCCGGCGCTGCGGTCCAGCCCGCGAACTCGTCGTTCACCGGTGCGATGCGGCGGATGGCGGAGGACCATTGAGCAGTTGGCTTCACATAGCGCGCCAAGCTATAGCCGATCTGAAGGTCCACCGGCCCGCTGCGCGCAAGGCGCTTAATCTCCGAAAAGATGGCGCCCATCTGCTGGCGCGACAGACAAGACACGTCGACAAAAATCGACGCGGTGCCGCTGCCGTTGCGCGACAGGGCGCGGATGACATCGCATGTGTCGCGACATTTCAGACGTTCAACCTCGAGGCGCTTCGAGAATCGGGCTTCACCTTCGGCTCCATACCCGACCGCAATCATCCGCGCGTTCAGATCGCCCTCGGCCGTCAGCAGCATCAGCAGATTCCGTCTCCGCCGACCTTCGCCGTCTCCGACAATGATCAATGCAGGCTCGCTGCTGAGCACTGCAGAAGTCGCCTTGCCTTCGATGTTCACTTGCGTGAGGTTTCGGATGGCCAGCTTCAAAATAGCCCGTCCTGCTTCCAAGCCCCGGATTGCTCCGGTGGCGGTTGATCAACTTTCGCTTCGCTCTTCCGCTCCACAGGAGGTGGATTGAGGATCGCTGACAAGGACACTGGCTTCGACTTGCGCATCGGCAACTTGAAGATCGGCGCCAGGAGATAAGTCAACCTGAAGCGCTTGCCCCGAAGCGACCGGTATCCACCGACCGTCGCGGGCGATTCAAAGCAGACGATTGCGCCGTGGTTCATCGCAATCCGCAAGGCGTTCTCGACGTCATCGTCGACGTCGTTGTCGACGATGAAGGACAACGGAGGATCCTCGACAAAGTCGGCGGTGACCAGGCGGTCATGAAAGTAGTCGCCTATCTTCTCCAGCACCTGGAAAACCGATGCAGAAGTCTTGATTGAGTGGAACTGCTCACTGGCCAGGGACTGCAACATCTCAGAGTACCGCTGGCAGTTCCAGAGCACCCCTTCCGTCTGCCGAGGCACTGGCACAGGGAGCTGCTTCGGGTCTGCATGGGACAGGATGCGTGTGATCAGACCGATCAGCCAACGTGGATTGCCCTCGCTGATCGCCGAGAGAGACTCCCAGCCTGCGTAGGTGGCGTTGAACGGCTTCACGCCGCGCTTGCGTCCTTCTGACCTGCCTCGGTAGGCGTTCCGGAACGCAACCAGCGGTGCGACCTTGCGCAGAGTGTTGCCGTTGAAGTCGCTCGGCTGCATCCCCAGTTCCTGCGTGAGGTCGATTTCCTTGCGCTCGAGGAACCTGACGAAGGAAGCGTCCTTCTCCGAGAGGGAGACAAAGTGATCTGTGATCTGCTTGGTCGCTGCACGCGTAGCCCGTGCGAACAATCCCAACTGCTCCGCCTCTTCACCCTCGTCGACCACCGAGTAGGCGGACGTGCCGAACACGTTGTTAGGGGTTTCACCGCTCAGCCCTACATAAGACTGACTTCTTGAAAGGAACACGTTTTTGCAGAACTCGCTGGCCTCTGCCTTGTCCGCGTACCAAAGCTCGACCTGTCGGACGTCGTTGAGCTGGCTTGGAGCGGCAACGTCTCGCTGGTAGAGCACATCAGGCCCGCACGGTGCCAACGCGACCTTTAGCAGGAGCTTCTGACCACCGCTCGCTCGCATAGACGCCAACACCGTCTGCTGCAAATGCATCGGCGCCACCTCGAACTCGTCAAGGAGCAAGCACCAACGATGGTCCGACCGGCCATACATGGCGTCAAACGTCTGCAGCCCCTGGGACGTCGCTTCCAACATGTCGAGGCCAAGATAGTCACAGCTGCGAACAACTGCCTCTCCGACCACCTCTGGCCCAAGCGATGCGCACAGATGCGCCTGGCTCTTGATGTCCAGCAGACGAAGGCGAAGTGCTTCTACCAGGCTGGCTGGGGAGAGCGAAATCGGCTTGAGGCGCCACAATGCCGCGATTGACTTGATCGCGGCCTCCAGTTCGGTCTGCGTCGGACGTAGTTCGCCATCAACGACATCGTTGCCGCGCCGAACGGGATTCAAAAGAACATGCCGCTCGATTCCGCTGGCAACCGCCAGCAGTACGTGTGTCACGAACGCGGCTTGCGAGAACAGGATGCCAACCCGTTCGTTTTGGCCCGAGCGCTGCAGCGACTCGAGCATCGTGCCCCACGCTATGTCGGAGGGAACGTAGACCCCGGTATAGCCGAGCGTGGACTTGACCTCGTCCGCCTGCGGACCACTCCAGGCCGCCTGTCCCTCTGCGCTCAGCATCTTCAGAAGCGTCGTCTTGCCGCCGCCCCGAGGTCCGACCAGCACCGAGTTCCACGGTCCCGCCAGGAGCGCAAACTTCGTAGATGGCACGAACGTGCGAGCCACATCCGCAAAGCTCATCGCCTTGGCGTTGAATGGCTCCAGGAAGCCCTGACTCATGAGGTTTTCCTCTCTAGCGTCAGCCAGTGGCCGTCCCTGTCTGCATGGATATTCAGTCTATGCCGACGATCGAGCTGTCTCTTGACGTGGTTGCGCGACTCCGGCGTCAGCAGGTCAGCCTCGGGAACATGCTTGATGACGTCAGACCAGTCCATCGGAAGATCCTCGAGCTTCGCGATCGCGGCAATGACTCTTCCTGGATCTCGAGCACCAAATGATGCCCCGTCGTAGATGCTGTTGCCATCGGATACCGCGGGCTGCCAGCCCTTCCCCTGCGCCCAGTCCCAGGTGCGAAACCGCCCAGTGATGCCGCGAGAATCCAACCTGACTTTGAGTAGGTAGAACTGGTTCTGGAAGGTCCCCGCCAGTTCGCTGATGTAGAACGCGAGGCTCGCCGCACCGAACACGAACGGTTGTTCGCCATTGCCCGACGAGAGTCCCAGCCGAGCTTCGTGCTTGTGGCCGTGGATCACCAGCCAATTGCCTTCTTCAGACAGCAGACGCAAAAGCTCCTGGCCGTTGTCGATGAAGTCGTGAGCGCCTTCGCCGTCCTGCGTGTGCGGCTCAGGCGGATGATGCATGATCGCGATGCTGATTTTGCGGTGATCACATTGCTGCAACGCCAGCTCCAGCTCCGACACCGCTGACTTCGGGAACGTGCCTCGCTCGTGCTCGAACTTATCGTGACCGTGCTCGCTGCAGCTGTTGACGATCAACACCTGATATTTCTCGGCCTCAACCAGCACAAGCCCGGCTCCGAAGTACCGTACCCGGTGATCTCGCCCCTTCGCCCCATCGTCGTCGTCCCGCGTCACCGACGGATACGGGGGCTTGAGGACCTTCAGCGGTTCGAAGGGCCCCAGGCCGGCCTTCAGGTTCGCGACGACGTTCTCGTGAACCTTGGCTTCCAGGCTGCGAGAGGTGACATCGTGATTGCCAGTCGCGCACAGTACGTGCTTGCTTTGCAACCGTTTGCCTAGGTCAACTAGGTGCTTCCACCCCGCCGTAAGCGTCACACCGTCATTTTGGAATGCGATATCGCCCGGGCAAAGAACCGCGTCGGCTGTCAACGACTGCGTGGCAACGAGGTCGTTCAGCCCAGCCCAAGGATTCTGCTTTGGACTTTCGCTTGCCAATTCGCCCGTAGGCTTGATTTTCAGGTGCGTTCGCGCACCTGCCGCATGGGCAAAGTGTGGATCGCCCAGAACGGCGAACACCGCCTCCACGACTTGTCCATCATACCCATCGGCCTCCTCCACAAGCGCTCCCTTTGAAATTGATTTTGCGCAATGTTAATCGCGCTGCCAATCGTAGTTGGAAAGAAGCACTTCGGCAGCGTGACGGCGCGCCGACGTAAAGCCGGCCACGTTGCGCGCCACGGTGAGGTCGTGACGGCGCCATTTCTTGAGACCTTCCAAGACGGTGTCTGCAGGCGAGTATGAGAGGAGCACTTTCGCGCCGCGACGGTCTGCCGCCCGGAGCGAGGCAATCAGCCGCCTCTCGTCCTTCTCTCTGAACGCGTCACAACCGTACTCGCCACGGTCCCGCTTGTCGCCCAAGGCGTAAGGCGGATCTAGGTAGACAAAGTCACCGGTGCCGGCCTCCTCGAGGATCTCTTCAAAGTCGCTGCAGCGCAGTTCAGCGGCCTTTAACAGCTTGGCGAACGCCTGAAAAGCCTCAAGGCTTGGCATGAAGAGATGGCCCTTGCCTCGGGCGACGTTGAACTGACCTGCGCGGTTTGTTCGATAGACGCCGTTGAAGCAATACCTATTCAGATACACAAACTGCGCTGCACGGTCGAAGGCATTCAACCGCTCTCGCGGCACCGCCCTAAGCTTGTAGTAGTCCTCGGGGTTGCTGCCAAACTGTGACGCGCGCTCCCACACCGCACGCGGATAGCGCTGAACGATGCGGTACGTCTCGATGAGGGATCGGTTCAGGTCCCCAAGGATGGCGTCCTCTACACGCAGGCGCAGGAACAGCACTGCCGAGCCTGCGAATGGCTCGATGTAGCGATCCGCACCCTCAGGCACCGCGGCAAGCAGCAAGGGCAACAGCTTTTTCTTGCTACCAGCCCAACGCAGCAACGGCTCCGCCGCGCCAGAGGCGCCGTCGGTATCCAATGTTTGCCGCACTTGCATGATCCAAGATTATGAACATAAACTTTGTGAATGCAAAGGAATGTTGTTTCGTTGGCAGAGGCTGCGGCCAGATGGACTCGCAGGAGAGATGTGCCGCTTAGTAAATCAACCGAGCGCGCCTATCGCGGCGAGGTAGACCGATTGGCACAGTTCTTTGCCGTCAAGCATGGCGGACTAATGCTGAGCGAGTTCAACGAAGCTCACTGGGACGAGTACGTCGATGAAGTTCGAGGCACACGGCCTCATGTGGTGACCTGTCAGGAGAAGCCGCTTGCCCCGGCATCCGTGGAACAGGCGATCAGGATCTCAGCGGCATTTCTCCGCTGGGCACGGGACGATGGATTGCTATCGTGGGCACCCAAAGCCCGGCGAATGCACACCGGCCCGAGTTCGGAAGTCCAGAGCCTTCGAGGGTCGCTGATCGGCTTTTCCGCCGATGAGGAACCAGTGCATCCGGACCTCTACGCGGCACTGCATAACCCGCTCGACAAGGAAGCGGGCCTAGGTCTACTGAGAGCCCATATGGCCGTGTTGCTGGCCTACTGGGGCGGCCTTGGTTCTAGCGATATCGCCGCACTCCGATGCAGCGATCTGCTGGCCGACACCGGAGCGCTGTGGCTCCGGCATCCGCGCTCGAAAAGCGTCGAGGAGATGCAGGGTGATGCGGTCAACACCTGGCTGCGGTACCTGGATATCCGGCAGGAAAACGACGTCTCGCTGACACGCAAGAGCCCGGCAATCGCCCGCTTGGGCTCCGACGAGCCGATTTCCTCATGGAGCGTGTGGGCGCTGATCGCTCAGTTTGTCGCGCAGGTCACTGGCCAGGAGCAGCACCACTCAGCCCAGTCTTTGCGGCGTTTACGCATCAGGCAGATGGCGTCCGAGCTGGAGCCTTCCATCGACGCATTGGCACAGTACGCTCAAAGAGGGCGCGTTGACTTCACCGTCGCCGGCCGCATGATCGTTTAACGTCCACCGAGCCGCTGTCATCAAGATCGATGCCGTCTCACGACACCGTCCACACCGCCTTCATGAGTGATCTAGTTCGCAGACGGTTTGAAACAAGTCCCCGATGAGTCGCGTCCACACGCTCAATGCCCGTGGCGACTTGCTTCTTCCGGCCATCAGGCAGCACTACTCATAGGCTGATGTCGCATGATGAGGTTGCCCGGAGCCAGTCGGTCTCTAAGGGCGTGGTGGCGAAGTACACAGCGCTAGCCGTCGCGGCCGGCCTGAGCTGCTGGGATGCGGTCGGACCGCTGGGCGAGACAGCCCCGGAGCGCCAACTGTTCGGTGCCTCGGCCGAGCAGCGAAGAGTGGCTCAGCCCGACTTCGCCCGGTTGCATGGCGAGTTGCGCCGCAAGGGCGTGACGCTGGCACCGCTGTAGGAGGAGTACCGAGCGGTGTACGAGGGCAAGCGCACCAGGGGCTCACGCAGCTCTGCGGGCACTACACGCGCCACGCCTGGACTCACAAGCGCTCGATGCGCCAGCAGCACCGCGCCAGCGAGAATCTGTTCGTGGACTACGCCGGGCCGACGCTGGCATTGGCCGATGGCGGGCGCGGACAGGTGTTCGTGGCGACCATGGGTGCGTCGAACTACACGTTTGCCTGCGTGACGGCCGGCCAGTCGATGCGCTCCTGGCTGAGCGCCATCGGCCGGGCACTGCGCTTCATAGGCGGGGTGCCGCAGATGATCGTGCCCGACAACGCCTGTGTGCTCACCGGATGCGCGGTTACGGTCGAAGCGGCTGCTCAGGCGGGCGGCGGCGAATGACTCTGTTCAGCCTGAAGCAGTCATCAAGGTAAGCATCGCGATCGGTCGTGCCTTGGACATCAAGTCTCAGCCTGCATTACGCTTGATCTCAAGGAATACGCGCAGGGCATCTTGATGAGACCGCTGCTCGGCCCAGGAGCGTGCGCATCCACCGTGCCCGTCGACCAAGTCCGGATTAGCTCCAGCGCGGAACAATAGTTCTGTGATGTACGCACGTGGGGCTGCGTCCCTGTCTCCCGCATCGTAGCGACGGCATGAATCCTCGCACTCGATATCAACAGAATGCTGCAGCGGATGCCAGCCGCCCAAATCGGGCTCGGGCCGGTTGACGTCCGCTCCAGATGCGATAAGCGCCTGGACTGCTTCTTCGTCGAGATTTTCGATGGCCATATTCAGCGGAGACATACCGACAGAGTATCCGAAAGCAGTCCTGGCGGGATTGACGGCCCCAGGCCGTCAACAGCCCTTCGCTGGAAGCTGTTGCCGACCATGTTTCAATCAGCCTATTCAACAGTTTGAAGCGTGGCTTCGCAGAGATCATCCCTAAAACGGCAGCTGTTGAGGACATGAAGTGCATGGAGCGTTTGTTCATTGCCTTTGATCTTTCGGCAAGCGAGCATGCGGACTTCAAAGCCGCCTTTTCCGAAGTCTTTGCCGTAGGCAGCCGCCTGTCACCAAGGGTGGACCTGCCGTCCTTTCGCTCTGTACGCTCTGCGCTTTGGCAAGCCTGGCAGTTTGTCATTGATGGCGGCGCGAAAGACGCAGGCACTGCCCGGTGCCTGCGTCTGAGGTTGGCGGAGATGAGTGGCAGCAACCCTCCACAAGCACCTCCAAAGCCCGTGCTGCGGGTCGCCGCCCGCCCCTCAGAAACTATGCATCAACCCCGCAGTCACCCCCGTAGCCACATCCTTGTTCTGCCCGCCCTGAAACCCTCCGCTCCAATGCGTGCGGTCCAGCTCCGCATACAGCTTGCTGCGGCGTGACAGCTTGTATTCCGCAAACAGCAGGGCGCGGGTGTAGCCGTCTGCGGCGCGGCCGCTGCGTTCGCGTTCCACGCGGTACAGGGCAGCGGTCAGGTCGAGCGTGCTGCGGGCGGACCAGGTGGCGCCCAGCGAGTGCACGCGCTGCACGGTGCGGCTGGTGGTGGCGTTGGTCTGGCCGTCGCTGCGCGCGGTGTTCAGCGCAAGGCGCAGGTTGTCCCATTTGTAGGAGGCGCCCAGGGTGGCGGCTTTCAGCTCCCACTGGTCTGCGGTCTTGAAGCGCTGGTAGGCGCCGGAGACCGTCCATGTCTGCGTGCCATAGGCCAGGCCAGCGCCGGCCGATGAGCGGGCGGAGCCGCCTTGCGCCGTCTCGCCAAAGCTGTACATGGCGCGGGCGGTGAGGCCACCGAAGCGGCCGGTGTACTTGACCGAGTTGTCCAGCCGGTACGAGCCCGTGGTGGCGCCCGCGCTGCCGTATTCCACGCCCAGGCCGTGGCTGCTGAGCGCGGCGGTGGCGATGTTGGGGTTGAAGGCGGCGAAGCGCATGCCCACGGGGTCCACGGGGCTGATGGCATCTGCCAGCAGGTTGGTCTGGCGTCCGGCCGTGACCTGGCCCCAACTGCCGCCCAGGCCCACGATGGCTGCGCGGTCGAAGAATTTGCTGGAGTTGGCGGTGGTGCCGGTGTCCAGGTTCAGGCCGGTTTCCAGGTTGAACAGGGCGTACATGCCGCCGCCCAGGTCTTCGCGCCCGCGAAACCCGAAGCGGCTGGTGGTGTTGACGCCGCTGGACAGCGCGGCGCCCGAGGTGTTGCTGGCCGCGTTGGCGGCGGTGAGGCCGCTGGTGTAGCGCACGCCGGTATCGGCAATGCCGTAGAGCGTGATGCTGGATTGCGCAAGGGCCGACAGCGGTGCGGCGGCGAGGGTGATCAGCACCAGGGTTTTGGTGTTCATGGGTGTGGCGAGGGTGATAGGGCTGGGCAGCGGCATGCCGCAGCACTGCCGTTGCAATGCCGCTGAATGGAGGTCGAACCGGGGAGGGGTGAAGGCCCCCTGTGTGTCGAGGGCCTTGAGTGCCTAGAGAGCCTTGAGGGCTCGGGGGCCTGCCGTCAGGGCTTGGCCGCCGGCTCCATGCCGGTGCTGCGCACGATGGGCGCTGCGGCGGGGGCTGCCAGGAAGCGGATCAGGTGGCGCGCCGTGTCAGGGCTCTTGGTGCCGGTGGCCACGCCAGCGGAGAAGAAGACGCGCTGCTGCACTTCATCGGGCAGGGGGCCGACGAATTCCAGTTCCTTGAACGGCAGCAGTTCGCTGACCTGCTGGAAGCCGATGTCCGCATCGCCACGCAGCACCACGGCGCCCACGCGCTCGCTGAGGATGCGGGTGGCCTTGCCCTTCATCTGCTCGGCCACGCCCAGGCGCGGGAACAGCTCGTTGGCCAGATAGGTGCCGCTGGCGCTGGCCGAGTAGGCAATGGTCTTGGCATCCAGCAGGGTCTGCTTGAGCGCGTCCACGGTGCTGATGTCGGGCTTGGGCGTGCCCTTGCGCACGCTCATGCCGATCATGGAGCGCGCCAGGTCCACGCGGCTGCCCGCTTCCACCTTGCCTTGGGCGGCCAGATTGTCCAAGGCTCCATCCGCGAGGATGACGATATCGAACTGCTCGCCCCGCGCCAGGCGGCTGGGAATGGAGTCCTGCGCGTTGCCCATGGAGGCACCGCGCGAGGTGACGACCTTGTGGCCCGTGGCCTGCTCGTACAGGGGTATCAACTGGTCGTAGGCGGCAGAGAAGCCGCCCGAGGTGACCACGCGGATTTCATCTGCGGCGGCGGTGGAGGGCGTGGCAGCGCCCAGGGCCAGGCCCAGGCTGAGGGCGCCGCCCAGCAGCGCGCCCAGGGTGCGGCGGCGCAGGGTGGATGGCACGGAGGACTGCACAGAGGGCGGCAGGGGGGTGGAACGGATGGCGGTCATGGTTTGTCTCCTGGTTTTTTATGGTTGGGGAACGGCTAACGGCTGCAGAGGGGATCAATCGGCGGTGATTTTTCGCTCGCGGATGATGCGGCCCCACTTGGCGTGCTCGGCGGCAATGAACTGGCCCAGTTCCTCGCGGGTGTCCGGGGCGGCGGTCTGGCCGTGCTTGAGCAGGTTGTCGCGCACTTCGGGGGTGTTCAGCACCTTGACCAGCTCTGTGTTCCAGCGGTCCAGCAAGGGCTTGGGCGTCTTGGCGGATGCCACGAAGGCGTACCAGTTGGTGGCGTTGAAGCCGGGGAAGCTCTCGGCCACGGTGGGCACGTTGGGCAGGTAGGCCGGGCGCGTGAGGCCCGTGGTGGCCAGCGGGATGAGCTTGCCCGATTCGATGTGCGGCAGGGCCGTGGGCGGGGCCGCGTAGAAGGAGGTCACGCGGTTGCCCAGCACGTCCTGCAGGGCGGGGGCGCCGCCCTTGTAGGGCACGTGCAGGGTGTCGATCTTGGCGACATCGTTGAGCAGTTCACCGGCCAGGTGCGATGCGGAGCCGGGGCCGGTGGAGGCGAAGTCCAGCTTGCCGGGTTCGCGCTTGGCCTTGGCCACGTATTCGCCCAGGGTCTTGATGCCGGTGGCGGCAGGCACGACGAGCACGTTGGGAAAGTTCACGCCCATGGTGATGGGGGCCAGGTCCTTGAGCGGGTCGTAGCCGATCTTCATGAAGTGCGGCGCGATGGCCAGCGGGCCGATGGAGCCGAAGAGCAGCACCGAGCCGTCGGACGGGCCATTGGCCACCTGCGTGTGGGCCAGGTTGCCGCCCGCGCCGGGCTTGTTTTCCACGACCACGCTCTGGCCGATGTTCTCGCCCAGCTTCTTGGCGATGATGCGCGCGGCAATGTCGGCCGAGCCGCCTGCGGCGAAGCCGACCACCATGACCACGGGTTTCTTGGGGGGGAAGTCCTGGGCCTGGGCAGTGCCCACGGCCAGGGAAAGAAGGGCGGCCAGGGCGCCGCCTGCGATCAGTCTGCGTTGGTGCATGTCGTCTCCGTTTGTTGGTCTTGCCTGCCCGCAGGGGGCAGCGTTATCAAGGGCGCCATCCTATGCAGCGGGTGTTATTCTGTGAATTGCAACTTTTGGAAGGACTGTTGCGTGCAGCGCATCAAATTCGACATGGGGGAACTGATCGCCTTCGTGACCACGGCCGAGAAGGCCAGTTTTCGCCTGGCCGCAGAAGCGCTTTTCCTGTCGCCGCCTGCCTTGAGCCGGCGGGTGGAGCGGCTGGAGTCCGTGCTGGGCGCGCGGCTGCTGGAGCGCACCACGCGGCGTGTGGAACTGACCGAGGTGGGCCATGAATTCCTGCAGGAGGCGCGCAGGGCCCTGGCCGGCCTGGACGAGGCCGTGCAGCGCGTGGATGACCAGCTGAAGCTGCGCCGTGGCCGCGTGACGGTTGCCTGCGTGCCTTCGGTGGCCACCAATCTGCTGCCGCCCGTGCTGAAGACCTTTGCCGTGGAGCAGCCCGATGTGCAGGTGCATGTCATCGACGAGAGCGCGCAGCAGGTGGTGGAGGCCGTGCTGCGCGGGGATGCGGACTTTGGCCTGAGCTTCACGGGCAGCCAGGAGCCGTCGCTGCGCTTTGAGGCGCTCACGCGCGAGCGCTATGTGCTGGCCATGCCGCGCAGCCACGCCTGGGCCGCGCGCAGCCAGGTGGAATGGGCCGAGCTGGCGGGCAAGCGCCTGGTCTCCGTCTCCCACAAGAGCGGCAACCGCCTGTTGCTGGACCAGGTGATGGCCGGCCTGCCAGAGCAGCCCGTGGCCTGGCACGAGTGCAACCACGTCACAGGCGCCCTGGCCCTGGTGGAAGCCGGCCTGGGCCTGGCCGCCGTGCCCCAGCTGGCCCTGCGCCAGGACCACGCCCAGGTCTGCGGCGTACCCCTGACCGCGCCCGATGTGTGGCGCACGCTGGGCCTGCTGCAAAGGCGTGACCGCGTGCTGGGGCCTGTGGCGCAGGCGTTGCGGGAGTGTCTGGTGCAGGTGCAGGGCGCGGGCGGCTGAACTGGCCTTGGATTCACTGCGTTGCAACCCCGATGCGCGCAGGCCCTGGCATGGCTGCCGCATAGCGCAGTGCTCAGAAGGATGGGATCACACTTTCGCATGAGTGCAGCTCATGCATCTGTGAATTAAAACCATTTTACTTCATCGATTCGCATCCATACCATTCGCTCCCATTGTTCGTTTGCATTTGGGAAGCAGTCATGGTCAACACCACACCCTCGGATCGCATGGATGCCAGAGCCGGCTCCCGCGCTGAATTTGGCCGTCTCGCGTGAAAGCAGCCATGTCACGTCCGCTCCGTCTGGTCGCCGTTTCCGGTGGACTGCAACGCCCCTCCAAATCTGCCGCCCTGGCAGAGCATCTTTCTGATCTGATCGCCGACGAAGTTCCGTGCGAACAGCGCCTGGTGGAGCTGGGCCAGCTTGCGCCGCAGCTTGCCGGCGCGGTGTGGCGCTCGCAGTTGCCCGAGATGGTGGAGCGTGAGCTTGCGGCGGTGGAGCAGGCGGATGTGCTGGTGGTGGCCACACCGGTCTTTCGTGGCGCCTACACCGGGCTGTTCAAGCACTTCTTCGACTTCGTCCACCAGGACGCCTTGATCGACAAGCCCGTGCTGCTGGCGGCCACCGGTGGCAGCGAGCGCCATGCCCTGGTGATCGACCACCAGCTGCGGCCGCTGTTCAGCTTCTTCCAGGCGCGCACCCTGCCGCTGGGCGTTTACGCGACCGACAAGGATTTCGTGGACTACCGCCTGCACGACGAGGCCCTGATACAGCGGGCCGCACTGGCGGTGCAACGGGCATTGCCGCTGGTCGAACTGATGCACCGCGCCAGGCCCTGCCTGGCCGAGGAAATGGCTGCGGCCTGAATCACCCCACGTTTTTTTACTTCTAAATCAGGTCATTGGATCACCATGAACGCAGAACTGCACTTCAGCCTCAAGAGCATCCGTTTCGATGAGAACTATCACCCATCGGACAGCACGCGCATTACCACCAACTTTGCCAATCTGGCCAGGGGAGCGAGCCGGCAACAGAACCTGCGCCATACGCTGAGGATGATTGACAACCGCTTCAATGACCTGGCGCATTGGGACAATCCGACGGGAGACCGCTATTCAGTCGAGCTGGACATCATCTCCGTGGAGATGGGCATGGGTGCCGAGATGGGAAGTGGCGTATTTCCGTTGATCGAGATACTGAAGACCAGCATTCTCGACAGAAAATCAAACAAGCGCATAGCCGGCATTGCAGGGAACAATTTCTCTTCCTACGTGCGCGACTATGACTTCAGTGTTCTGCTGCCGGAGTACAACATCAACCGCCAGGAGTTCAGCACGCCGGACGATTTTGGCGACCTGCATGGCAAGCTGTTCAAGCAGTTCGCCCGTTCGAGCACGTACAGGGAGCACTTCAACAAGCCCCCCGTCATCTGCATCAGCGCCTCTACCAGCAAGACCTATCAGCGCACCGGAAACCAGCATCCCGTACTGGGTGCCGAGTATCAGCAAAATGAGTTGTCATCTACGGACCGGTATTTCGGGAAGATGGGAATGCAGGTTCGATTTTTCATGCCGCCCAATAGCGTGGCACCCCTGGCTTTCTATTTTCAGGGCGACCTGCTGGCCGACTACACGAATCTCGAGTTGATCGGCACTATCAGCACCATGGAAACCTTCCAGAAGATTTATCGCCCCGAGATCTACAACGCCAATTGCGCGGCAGGAAAAATTTATCAGCCGAGCCTGAAGAACCATGATTACTCGTTGACGCAGATTGTCTATGACCGCGAAGAGCGCAGCCAGCTGGCCGTCAAGCAGGGCAGGTTTGCGCAGGAGCATTTCATCAAGCTGTACAGGAATGTTCTTGAGCAGTGGGCTGCCGATTGCGCGCTCTGACCGGCCAGACAGACAGACAGACAGACCATTTTTCATTCATTGCACAGCGGCTTGGGACAACGGTCCTGAAGTACGCTGGCACCACCCCTCTTTGCCTTGAAGGAATTCTCCGATGTTTGAAACCTCTATCGCCGGCAGCCTGCCCAAGCCAGCCTGGCTGGCCGAAACCAACAAGCTCTGGCCCCAGTGGCAGGCCGAGGGCGATGCGCTTCGCCAGGCCAAGGCCGATGCAACCCTGCTGTGGATCAAGGCCCAGGAAGATGCAGGCCTGGACATCGTGTGCGACGGCGAGCAGTCGCGCCAGCACTTCGTGCATGGCTTTCTGGAGCAGGTGGAGGGCATCGACTTCGACAACAAGGTGAAGATGGGCATCCGCGACAACCGCTACGACGCGATGGTGCCGCAGGTGGTTGCCGCCCTGCGCCTGAAGGGCCGCGTGCATGCCTTCGAGGCGCAGCTGGCGCGTGCGCACACCAGGAAGAAGCTGAAGTTCACGCTGCCCGGCCCGATGACCATCGTCGATACCGTGGCGGACCGCTTCTATGGAGACAAGGTCAAGATGGCCTTCGCCTTTGCCGAGCTGCTCAACCAGGAGGCCCTGGCGCTGCAGGCCGACGGCGTGGACATCATCCAGTTCGACGAGCCCGCCTTCAATGTCTACATGAAGGACGCCGCCGACTGGGGCGTGCAGGCGCTGGAGCGCGCAGCGCAGGGCCTGACCTGCACAACGGCCGTGCATATCTGCTACGGCTACGGGATCAAGGCCAATACGGATTGGAAGAGCACGCTGGGCGAGGAATGGCGCCAGTACGAGACGGTGTTTCCCGCGCTGGCCAGGAGCCGCATCGACCAGGTGAGCCTGGAATGCATCCACTCCCATGTGCCGCCCGACCTGATGAGGCTGCTGGCCGGCAAGGACGTGATGGTCGGCGTGATCGACGTGGCCAGCGACGTGGTGGAGACACCCGAGGAAGTGGCGGACACCATCGGCCGGGCACTGGAGTTCGTGCCGAAGGAGCGGCTGTTCCCCTGCACGAATTGCGGCCTGGCGCCCATGGGCCGGGACGTGGCGTGGCGCAAGCTGAAGGCGCTGGCAGAAGGCACGAAGCTGGCAAAGGAGCGGCTCGCCAAGGCCTGATGCCCTGCGTGGCCAAGCGCAGGGGCAGAACCCTGGGGTGCAAGGGTGCCAGGGGTTCATGGTTTGCCCTGTATCGGATTCAGGCAACTGTCTGAAGTCAAGACACTGAATCTGTTCAATAGTCGGGCATTCGCTGCCCGTGCTCTGCCCGCGCCCGCCATTGCGCCTGCTTGGCCCGCCTGGGCCTGCCTGGCACAAAGCATGCATGGTCCCTCCCCACAAAAGCAGCGGGCGCCAGCCCAGCCGCCAACCCAAGGAGACAAACCATGCAACGCCGCCCCTTCATGCATTCCGCCCTCGCACTCTCCGCCATGGCCACCATGGCCGCTGCGGCTCCTGCCGCCATGGCCCAGCAGGGCGAGATCCGCATTGCCCACGTCTACAGCAAGACCGGCGCGCTGGAGGCCTATGGCAAGCAGACCCAGGCGGGGCTGCTGATGGGGCTGGAGTACGCCACGGGCGGCAGCATGGCGGTGAATGGCAAAAAGCTGGTGGTGATCGAGAAGGACGACCAGGGCAAGCCCGACCTGGGCAAGAGCCTGCTGGCCACGGCGTATTCCGATGACAAGGCCGATCTGGCCGTGGGGCCCACGTCGTCCGGCGTGGCGCTGGCCATGCTGCCGGTGGCCGAGGAGTACAAGAGGATTTTGCTGGTGGAGCCGGCCGTGGCCGATTCGATCACGGGCGACAAGTGGAACAAGTACATCTTCCGCACGGGCCGCAACTCCAGCCAGGACGCCATCAGCAATGCGGTGGCCATCGACAAGGCGGGCGTGACGATTGCCACGCTGGCCCAGGACAACGCCTTCGGCCGCGACGGGGTGAAGGCCTTCAAGGATTCCATCAAGAAGGGCAAGCTGGCGCATGAGGAGTACCTGCCTGCCGCCACCACGGATTTCACGGCAGGGGCGCAGCGGCTGATCGACAAGCTCAAGGACCAGCCGGGCAGGAAGATCATCTGGATCGTGTGGGCCGGGGCGGGCAATCCGTTCAAGATCGCGGACATGGATCTCAAGCGCTACGGGATCGAGATCGCCACGGGCGGCAACATCCTGCCCGCCATGGCGGCCTACAAGAATCTGCCGGGCATGGAGGGCGCCACGTACTACTACTACGGCATTCCCAAGAACCCGGTGAACGAGGCGCTGGTGTCCATGCACTACAAGCAGTACAAGACGCCGCCGGATTTCTTCACGGCGGGCGGCTTCTCTGCGGCCATGGCCATCGTGACGGCGCTCAAGAAGACAGGTGGAGACACCAAGACCAACGCGCTGATCAAGGCCATGGAGGGCATGAGCTTCGACACGCCCAAGGGCCAGATGACCTTCCGCAAGGAAGACCACCAGGCTCTGCAGAGCATGTACCACTTCAAGATCCGCGTGGACCCGGCGCTGGCCTGGGGCGTGCCCGAACTGGTGCGCGAGATCAAGCCCGAGGAGATGCAGGTCCCCATCCGCAACGGCCGCTGAGCAATGTTGCGCACAGAGGATCTGACCATCCGCTTCGGGGGCCATGTGGCCGTCAACGGCGTGAGCTGCGCTTTCGAGCCGGGCACGCTGACGGCCATCGTGGGGCCCAACGGGGCGGGCAAGACCACGTATTTCAACCTGATCTCCGGGCAGCTCAAGGCCACGGCAGGGCGCGTGCTGCTGGGCGGGCGCGAGCTCACGGGGCTGGCCCCTTCGGCGCGCACGCGCGCCGGGCTGGGGCGGGCGTTCCAGCTCACCAATCTGTTCCCGCACCTGAGCGTGCTGGAGAACGTGCGCCTGGCCGTGCAGGCGCGCGACGAGGGGCCGCACCGGCGCAGCCTGAACCTGTGGAGCATCTGGAGCGACCACCGGGCATTGACGCAGCGGGCGCTGCACATCCTCGACCAGGTGGCCCTGTCCGCCCGGCGCGACGAGGCCGTGGCCGCGCTGCCGCATGGCGACCAGCGCAAGCTGGAGGTGGCCTTGCTGATGGCGCTGGAACCCCAGGTCTATATGTTCGACGAGCCCACGGCGGGCATGAGCCATGACGAGGCGCCGGTGATTCTGGACCTGATACGCAAGCTCAAGCAGGACCGCAGCAAGATCATCCTGCTGGTGGAGCACAAGATGGATGTGGTGCGCGAGCTGGCCGACCGCATCATCGTGCTGACCAATGGCACGCTGGTGGCCGATGGGCCGCCGGCCGAGGTCATTGCCTCGCCTGTGGTGCAGCAGGCCTACCTGGGTGTGATGCCGGAGCAGGGCGCCGTGAAGGAGGCCGCATGACGCTCGACCACAGTTCCCACTCCAACCTGCTTGAGCTGTCGGGCGTGCACACGCATATCGGGGCCTATCACATCCTGCATGGCGTGGACCTGGCCGTGCCGCGCGGGCAGCTGACCATGCTGCTGGGGCGCAACGGCGCGGGCAAGACGACCACGCTGCGCACCATCATGGGCCTGTGGCGGGCCAGCCAGGGGCGCATCGCCTTTGGCGGGGCCGACATCACGGCCCTGCCCACGCCCGCGATCGCGCGGCTGAACATTGCCTATGTGCCCGAGAACATGGGCATCTTCGCGGACCTGACGGTGCAGGAAAACCTGCTGCTGGCCGCGCGCGGCGCCTCGCGCGCCGACCGCATGGACGCGCAGCGGCTGCAGTGGATCTTCGGCATGTTCCCGGCCGTGGAGAAGTTCTGGAACCACCCCGCCGGCAAGCTGTCGGGCGGGCAAAAGCAGATGGTGGCGGTGGCGCGCGCCATCGTGGAGCCGCGCGACCTGCTGATCGTGGACGAGCCCAGCAAGGGCCTGGCACCGGCCATCATCGAGAACATGATCGCGGCCTTCGCGCAGCTCAAGGCGGGCGGCACGACGATTGTGCTGGTGGAGCAGAACCTGGGCTTTGCGCGCCGCCTGGGCGACCGCGTGGCGGTGATGGACAACGGCCGCGTGGTGCACGCGGGCGGCATGGCCGAGTTCTCGGCAGACGCGGCGTTGCAGCAGTCGCTGCTGGGGCTTTCGCTATGAACAAGCTGAACAAGCTGGATTGGGATTTCAAGCCGCTGCTGCTGGTGCCCGTGCTGGCCCTGGTGGCGCTGCCGCTGGTGGGCTCGGCCTCGACCTGGCTGACGCTGACGGTGGCGGGGCTGGCCATGGGGATGATCGTGTTCATCATCGCCTCGGGGCTGACGCTGGTGTTCGGGCTGATGGACGTGCTGAACTTCGGCCACGGCGTGTTCATCGCGCTGGGTGCCTTCGTGGCCACCAGCGTGCTGGGTGCCATGGGCGACTGGACGGGGTCCGAGCAGCTGTGGCGCAACCTGCTGGCCGTGCTGCCGGCCATGGTGGTGGCCATGCTGGTGGCGGGCGCCATCGGGCTGGCGTTCGAGCGCTTCATCGTGCGGCCCGTGTACGGCCAGCATCTCAAGCAGATCCTGATCACCATGGGCGGCATGATCATCGGCGAGGAACTGATCAAGCTCATCTGGGGCCCGCAGCAGATTCCGCTGCCGCTGCCCCAGGGCATGAAGGGCGCCTGGCTGCTGGGCGATGCCGCCGTGGAAAAGTACCGCGTGGTGGCCGTGCTGGTGGGGCTGGCGGTGTTTGCCCTGCTGGCCTGGACGCTGTCGCGCACCAAGATCGGCCTGCTGATCCGCGCGGGCGTGCAGGACCGCGAGATGGTGGAGGCCCTGGGCTACCGCGTGCGCCGCCTGTTCGTGGGCGTGTTCGTGGCGGGCTCGGCCCTGGCCGGGCTGGGCGGGGTGATGTGGGGCATGTACCAGCAGAGCGTGGTGCCGCAGATGGGCGCGCAGGTGAATGTGCTGATCTTCATCGTGATCATCATCGGCGGGCTGGGCAGCACAGGCGGGGCGCTGATCGGCGCGCTGCTGGTGGGGCTGATGGCCAACTACACGGGGTTCCTGGTGCCCAAGGTGGCGCTGTTCTCCAATATTGCGTTGATGGTGGCCATCCTCTTGTGGCGGCCTCAGGGCGTCTATCCCGTGGCGAACCGCTGAAGGAGTGATCGACATGCTCAACCGATTGCTTTCCGGCGACCTGCCGCGCAGCCGCGTGCTGGCGGTGCTGCTGCTGTTGATCTTCCTGGGGCTGGCGGCGGCGCCCTTCGTGTTCCCTGGCGTGAAGGCGCTGAACGTGGCGGCCAAGGTGCTGATCTTCGTTGTGCTGGTGGCCAGCTTCGATTTGCTGCTGGGCTACACCGGCATCGTGAGCTTTGCGCACACCATGTTCTTCGGCATTGGCGCCTATGGCGTGGCGATTGCATCGTCGCGCATGGGCGCGGGCTGGGGCGCGCTGGCGCTGGGCCTGGGCGCGGCGCTGCTGGTGTCGCTGCTGCTGTCGCTGGCCATCGGCCTGTTCTCGCTGCGCGTGCGGGCCATCTTCTTTGCCATGATCACGCTGGCCGTGGCGGCGGCGTTCCAGACGCTGGCCTCCCAACTGTCGGAATGGACGGGTGGGGAGGACGGCTTGAGCTTCAAGCTGCCCGAGTGGCTGTCGCCCAGCTTCGAGCCCTTCGAGAATGAGGTGCTGGGCGTGCTGATCGACGGGCGCATCATCACCTACTACCTGCTGTTCGTGCTGGCTGTGGTGCTGGTGCTGGCGCTGCTGCGCATCGTCAATTCCCCGTTCGGCCGCGTGCTGCAGGCCATCCGCGAGAACGAGTTCCGCGCCGAGGCCATCGGCTACCGCGTGGTGGTGTACCGCACCCTCTCCAGCGTGCTGTCGGCCCTGTTCGCATGCGTGGCCGGGGCCATGCTGGCGCTGTGGCTGCGTTATAACGGGCCAGATACCTCGCTGTCGTTCGAGATCATGATGGACTGCCTGCTGATCGTGGTGATCGGCGGCATGGGCACCATCTATGGCGCGGCGATCGGCTCGGTGCTGTTCCTCATCGCCCAGAGCTATCTGCAGGACCTGCTGCGCGTGGCCAGCGAGGCCGCGCACAGCCTGCCCTGGCTGGCCGCGCTGCTGTCGCCCGACCGCTGGCTGCTGTGGCTGGGCGTGCTGTTCGTGTTGTCGGTCTACTATTTCCCCACGGGCGTCGTGGGGCGTCTGCGTTCTTCCCGCGCCGGAGCCTGACCAGGGCCCCTGGCGCATTCGTGCATCAGAGAACTACCACAAGGAGATGGGCATGTTGAAGCGTGAAGAGATGGTGTCGTCGATTCCTGCAACCCCCTGGCGCTGGGCCTTCACGGCGCTGGCTGCGGCCGCGCTGGCAGCCTGCGGCAGCGGCGAGCATGAACCCAGCAACGATCTGCCCAAGGGCTTTACCGAGCTGGGCGCCACGGTGTATCCGGCCACGGCCACGGGCACGGGCGCCACGGCGGCCACGCAGGACTTGTTGACGGGCGGCCTGGGCAAGACGGGCCTGGGCGCCGCAGCCGCGCCCCTGTATGCGGACCCTGCCAATCCCACGGCGGCGGAGCTGCGGCGCAATGCGCTGTACTCCAACTACCGGGGCATCCTGGACCCCACGGCGGGCGGCGGCTACGGCACGCTGTACGGCCCCAACATCACGGCAGACGGGCAGGTGACTGCGGGCGAAGGGTTGATCCCCGGGCGCGAGTACCTGGCCGTGCTGGACGACGGCACGGGCCGCAAGCAGACCATGGTGGCCGTGCAGGTGCCGGACAGTTTTGACCGCAACCGGCCCTGCATCGTGCTGGGCCCGTCCTCGGGCTCGCGCGGCGTGTATGGCGCCATCGGCACGGCGGGCGAGTGGGGCCTGAAAAAGGGCTGCGCCGTGGCGCTGACCGATGCGGGCAAGGGCGTGGGCCTGCACAACCTGAGCGACGACACCGTCAACAAGCTGGACGGCACGCGCGCCACGCGCACGGATGCGGGCAGCCTGTCCTTCTTTGCCGCACGGCTGACCGATGCGGCGCGCGCCGCCTACAACGCTGCGTTTCCCAACCGCATTGCCATCAAGCACGCGCATTCCCAGCAGAACCCCGAAAAGGACTGGGGCAACGACACGCTGGCCGCGGCCCGCTATGCGCTGTACGTGCTCAATGCCCGCTATGGCACCACGCAGGACCCCGTGCCCTTCGGCAAGGACAACACGCTGGTGCTGGCGGGCTCGGCCTCCAACGGCGGCGCGGCCGTGCTGCGTGCGGCCGAGCTGGATGCGGACGGCCTGATCGACGGCGTGGTGGCCTCCGAACCCGTGACCGAGATGCCCACGCGCCAGGGCTACACCATTGCCGTGGGCAATGCGACCATGCCCAACCCGGGCCGCACGCTGGCCGAGTACACCACCTACGGCAACATCTACCAGCCCTGCGCGGCACTCGCCCCCGATGCGGCGCTGACCGAGACATCCATCTTCAACTACATAGGCCTCACCGCCATGACGGCGCGGGCCGAGGCACGCTGCACCAGCCTGGCTGCCAAGGGCCTGGTCATTGGCAGCACCACGGCCGACCGCGCCGCCAATGCGCTGAGCAAGCTGCGCCTGTACGGCTGGACGCGCGACCACGACCGCATGCACAACGCCCACTACGCGCTGGGCAACGGCCCCATCCTGTCGGCCATGTACACCATGGCCTATGGCCGGTTTGGCGTGGATGCCAACCTGTGCCGCACCAGCTTTGCGGCCGCCAATGCCACGGGCGACGTGGTGCCCGCCACGGGGGCCGCGCTGGCCCAGAGCTTTGCCACGGCCAATGGCACGGCCAACGGCACGCCCGCCACGGTGGTCTACAACGACTCGGTGGGCGGGGCCAAGGCCTGGCAGTTTGCCGTGTCGCCCTCCACGCGCGTGGCCGACCTGGGCCTGGACAACGCGCTGTGCCAGCACGCGCTGGTGACGGGCTTCGATCCGGTGACCGGCTTCAATCTCTCCGAAAGCAGCGTGCCCACGCGTGCCCAGAGCGACGCCGTGCGCGCCGGCATCAACGAGGTGCTGCACACCGCCAAGCTGCGAGGCAAGCCCACCATCATCGTGGCGGGCCGCAGCGATGCGCTGGTGCCGGTCAACCACAATGCGCGCGCCTACACGGTGCTCAACCGGGGGCTGGACGGCAGCAACACGCGGCTGCGCTATATCGAGGTGGTGAATGCCCAGCACTTCGATGCCTTCCTGCCGTTCTCCGGCTTCGACACGCGCTTCGTGCCGCTGCATCCGTACTTCAACCAGGCCATGGATGCCGTGTGGGCCAACCTGCGCAGCAGCACCGCGCTGCCCGCCAGCCAGGTGGTGCGCACCACGCCGCGCGGCGGCCAGCCGGGCGCGGCACCCGCCATCACGGCGGCCCAGGTGCCGCCCTTCGTGGCGCGGCCCAGCACGGCCAACACCATCGAGGTCAGCGACGGGCTGATCCGCATTCCTGAGTGAGCCAGGCCCTGGAGCGGCCGGCGGCCAAGGCGGCCGGCCGCTCCTGCACCGCAGAGATTTCTCCCATGGCTTCCAAAGCATCTTCCTCATCCGCGCCCGTACCCGCTTCCTGCTACACGCAATGCGCGGGCTACGAGATCCACTACATGGACTGGCAGCCCGCGCCCGATGTGGCGCCAGCGGGCACCGTCGTCGCCTGGCACGGGCTGGCACGCACGGGGCGCGACATGGATGCACTGGCGCAGTTCCTGGCAGGCCAGGGCTGGCGCGTGATCTGCCCCGACACGCCGGGCCGGGGCCTGAGCCAGTGGAGCCGCGCGCCGCGCGAGGAATACCGGCTGAGCTTCTACGCCCGCATCGCGCGCGGGCTGTTCGATGCGCTGGGGCTGGAGCGCGCGCACTGGGTGGGCACGTCCATGGGCGGGGCGATCGGCACGGTCTGCGCCTCGGGCCTGTTCGAGCCTTCGCTGCGCGCACGCATTGCGACGCTGGTGCTCAATGACAATGCGCCGCAGCTGGCCGAGTCGGCGCTGGCGCGCATCAAGGCCTATGCGGGCGAGCCGCCGGCCTTCGACACCGTGGGCGAGCTGGAGGCCTTCTTTCGCCAGGCCTACCGGCCCTATGGCTGGCTCAGCGAGGCAGAGTGGCGCAAGCTCACCGAAACCAGCGTGCGCCGCCTGCCCGATGGGCGCGTCACGCCGCACTACGACCCGGCCATGATCGAGCAGTTCACGGCCCATGACGACGACTACGGCATCTGGCCGCACTACGACGCCTTGCAGATTCCCGTGCTGCTGCTGCGGGGCGTGGACTCGGACCTGGTGCTGCCCGAGGTGGCCCGGGAAATGACCACGCGCGGCCCCGGCGCGCGCGGCCTGCTGCACTGGCAGGAGGTGCCCGGCTGCGGCCATGCGCCGGCGCTGAACGTGCCCGCGCACTGGCAATGGGTGCTGGAGCATCTGCAGCGCGGCTGAGCATCAACCCGGGCCGGGCGCGGATGTTGCTGCCGCGCTAGCATTTGCGACGGGTGCAGCCTCGCCTTCTTTTCGGGCGCGGGCACCGTCTGGGCAAGAGAGGCCTGACATGGGTTTTCTGGTGGAGCTGATCCGCGAGTACGGCTTCGGCATCGTCTTTCTCAATGTGTTCGTCGAGCAGCTGGGTGCGCCGATTCCGGCCTACCCGGTGCTGGTCGTGACCGGCGCGCTGGAAGGCGCTGACTGGGTGCGCCTGCTGTGGCTGGTGGCCGTGGCCGTGAGCGCGGCGCTGATTGCTGACCTGTTCTGGTACCAGGCCGGCAAGGCCTACGGCCACCGGGTGCTGGGGCGCATCTGCCGCATCTCGCTGTCGCCCGATGCCTGCATCCGCCAGACCGAGACCGTCTACGGCCGCTGGGGCGCAAGGTCGCTGCTGGTGGCCAAGTTCGTGCCGGGCTTCGCCTCCATCGCCAGCGCGCTGGCCGGGGTGATGGGCACGCCGCTGCGCAGCTTCGTACTGTATGACGGGCTGGGCGCGCTGATCTGGGTGGGCTCGGCGGTGTACCTGGGCTCGCTGTTCAGCTCCACGGTGGAAGACCTGCTGGGCGTGCTCACGGCGCTGGGCCAGTGGGGCCTGTTGCTGCTGGGCGTGGCGCTGGGGCTGTTCATCGTGCGCAAGTGGTGGCAGCGCCATCGCATGGTGCGTTCATTGCGCATGCCGCGCATGTCGGTGCGCGAACTGGCGGGCCTGCATGCCCAGGGCATGGAGCCCACGGTGATCGATGTGCGCGCCCTGCCGCAGTACCGCCAGGGCCATATCCCCGGCGCCCAGTCCTGGGAGCTGCGCCCGCGCGATGGCGGCGAGTCGCATGCGCACCTGCTGCCCCAGCACGACCATCCCCACGGGCTGGTGATCTACTGCGACTGCCCCAACGAGATATCCGCCGCCCGCCTGGCGCGCCAGCTGCAGCGCGCCGGCTTTGCCAACGTGCGCCCGCTGGTGGGCGGCCTCAAGGCCTGGCAGGCGGCTGGCTTCGACGTGGAGACCGCGCCGCTGCCCGTGACGGCAGGTGCGGACGAGGGGCCGGCGCCCAGCGTGCCGTAGTGGCTGAAGGTCCTCGGATTGCTGCCGGATTGAGGGCGAGAAAACGTTAACGTTCACACGAAGTTGATAACGAGTCGTCTGTTCTGGTAGAGACGTCAGCGGGCTGGACCTGAAGTGGTCCTTGCTCTCTCTCTGATGCGCTCCTCGCCCTATCGCTTGCCAAGATGCAGGATGGTCACCTAGCGTTTGCTGGTGCCTGAAGCGCGCCATGCTTCAATGTTTTAATTTGTTACTATTGCCGTTCATTTGAATGAGGGCATGGTCATGACATTGCTGATTCTCTTGATTCTTGGCGCTGTTGGATATTTCTATTTGGCGCATGTCTTGAATGAGAAGAAGAGGGCGCGGCTTATGGAGAAGTACGGCGATGCGGACATTGTCGAGCGCATCATGAAAAAGATGTTCTGGCAGGGGCAGACAGAGGAGCAGCTATGCGATTCGCTTGGAAGCCCAGTCGACATCGACTCCAAGGTCATGAAGACGAGACATCGTCAGGTGTGGAAGTACCAGCCCTCAGGCCGGAACCGGTATCGGCTGCGTATCACGGTGGATGACGGGTATGTTGTCGGATGGGATCACAAATAGGCAGCTTCCTCGTCTCACCCGTTGCAGTTCAATTTTTTATCCTTGTCTCAGGTTCGTTCCAGAAGAAATATGAAGTACGTTGTCTACATCGGCGCCGTGATGGGTGTCTTTTTCATGCTCTCAACCATTGGCGTCCAGGGAGCACCGCAAGAGGCGGCACTTGCAGCTATGGCCTGTGCTTTTTGCATCATCCCCTACGTTGTTTTCAGGGTCCGGCAGTCGGCGGTGGAAGAAGAGCAAAGGAAGAAGATCATCGAGTTGCTGAGAGTCATCGCTCAAGACAAATAAAACCTGCTCCTGAGGGGGCGTGCGAAGCAAAAAAGCCCCTTGGCACTGCCAAGGGGCTTTTTCATTCAGGCGAATTCAGTCGTGAGGTCCTGCCATCAGCAGACCTATTTGCCCGCCGGCATCGAGCAGTGCCCGCCTTGCGTGGCCTTGCCCGAGCCAGCCGCGATCAGCGGCGCCTCGAAGCGCAGGTCCACGGGCGGCGAGTGCAGGTGGTCCCAGGCCAGGAAGAGGACGAGCACGGCCCAGAAGACCGCGCGCAGGGTGTTTTGCTGTGTCATGGCAGGACCTCTCAGAAATTGAAATGGCGGCGGATGCGCAGGCCGAAGATGGTGCCGGCAAACGCCAGCGGCACCCAGATCCAGCCGTGGATGCTGCCCGTGGAGATGCCCGAGAGCATGGCGCCCACGTTGCAGCCGAAGGCCAGGCGCGAGCTGTAGCCCAGCACCAGGCCGGCCACCAGGGCCACCATCCATTGCGTGCCCGTGAGCGGCTTGGCATTGACGGGCTTGGCGGCAGCCACCCACAGGGCGCCGCCCAGGATGCCGATGTTGGTGATGCTGGTCACGTCCAGCAGCACGGTCTCGTGCAGGCGCGCGGCGTTGCCGGGCTGGCTCCAGAACCAGTTGCCGGCCAGGTCCACGGCGCCTGTGGCGTTGGCGATCTTGGCGGCCCACAGGCCGAAGCCGTAGACCACGCCCCAGGGCTGGCCCGCAATGATGAGGTTGAGCGTGGCCAGTACGGCCAACAGCACCGCGCCCACCACCCACTTGCGCACGAACAGCGGCTTGGTCGGTCGCTTGAGTGCCATGTTGGCGCCACGCACATACCAGGCCACGCCCAGCGCGACCACGGCCAGCGCCGCCAGTGTGGCCAGCAGGGCAGGGGCCCAGCCCCAGGCCGTGACCAGGCCCACGGGCTGGGTGTTGCCCAGGTCCAGCCACCAGCCCAGGTGCAGGCTGCCCAGGAAGCTGCCGATGGCGAACACGGGCAGGATGGCCGCATTCATGGGAATGCCCATGCCGGCCTTGTACAGCGTGCCGCTGCCGCAGCCGTCCGCGATCTGCATGCACAGGCCGAAGACGAAGGCGCCCACCAGCAGGCTGATGCTGGGCGGGCCCAGGGCGGCCGTGAGTTCGGGATAGTGGCCCAGCAGCGGCATGGCCAGCGCGGCGGCCAGCGCCAGCAGCAGCAACTGGCCGAAGACGCCGCTGGCGTCCTTGTCCTCGATCAGCATGCGCCAGCCCGTGGTGAAGCCGAAGCGCTTGCCGGCCAGCACCGCGCCCAGGCCCAGGCCCACGGCGAACAGCGCGGCCTGGCGCACCGAGACGCTCCACAGCAGCCAGCCAAAGAAAACGGCCAGGATGGCCGCAAGAGGAAGTCGTTTCATATCATTTTTCTCCATGCAGTCGCCCTCCCCCGCGAAGCGGGTAGAGAGGCGCCGTGCCACGGGGGGGAGGCGCGCAAGCGCCTCAAGGGGTGTTTATTTGAACTTTTTTTCCCACCACTGCTTGGCGTCGTAGGCCAGGGATTCGGCGCGGCCGGGCTGGTTGGCCATGGGCGGCGCATCGGCCTGCTGCGTCCAGTCCACCATGGAGCCCGCATACAGCTTGACGCCCGGCAGGCCCGCGACTTCGGACAGGCCGAACCAGTCGGTGGCCGCCCAATGGCCGGTGTTGCAGAAGGCCACCATGTCCTGACCCTGCTCGCGCTTGACCTTGGCCGCGATCTGCTTGGCCGTGGCGGTATCGACAAAGGTGGAGGTGCCGGGCACGAACCACTGGTTGAAGTCCAGCTGCTGCGCGCCGGGCAGGGTGCCCGAGATCTTGGCGGCGGGTGCGCGCGTCTTGCCCTGGTAGAAGGCATCAGGGCGCGAGTCCACCAGGGCCGCGTTGCTGAGCTTGACGTGCTGGCCCACGTCTTCGCGCGTGGCGATCAGGCTGGTGTCGAGCTGGGGCTGGTAGCTGCTGCGGGCCACTTTGACGGCCTCGTTGTCCTGCGGGAGCTTTTGCTCGTTCCAGGCCTTCATGCCGCCGTTGAGCACGGACAGCTCCTTGAGGCCCAGCAGCTTGAGCGTCCAGTACACGCGCGCTGCGGCGCCGAAGTCGGTGGCGTCCGCACCCGTGGAGACCACGATGGCGTGGGTGGCGGGCGTCAGCCCCAGGGACTGCACGAGTTCGGTGAGCTTGGGCAGCTCGGGCAGTTCGCCGGGATTGGTGGCGGGACCGCGCCATTTGCCGTAGGGGGCGTTGAGCGCGCCGGGAATGTGGCGCTCGCCATAGGCCTTGGGATCGCGGATGTCGATGATGCGCACGGCGTCCTGGCCGGCGGCGGCCTGCACGCCGGCAGGGGTGAGCAGGGGTTCGGCGGCGTGGGCCGTGCCGAAGGCGGTGCAGGCGAGGCCCAGCGCCAGCAGCGGGACTGCCAGGCGCAGCGAGGGAAGAAATGTCTTGGTCATGATGGCTGGGGCCGGTCATGGAAGACCGGCGGAACAAGCAACTGGAGTGCAATTGTCCCGCTTGCAGCATCTATATACAAAGACGCTTATGCATTCTGCTCATGAGGCAGGGTTATATGGCGCGGCGCAGAAGATGCAGAACGGCCTCAGCGCTGTGCACCCACGGCCTTGGCGCGCTCCAGGCTGGCGTCGAGTTCGGCTTGCGGCGCCTTCTGCGTGGGCCAGCCCTGCATATGCTGCTGGGCGATGCGGCTCAGCGCCGTGATCCAGGGTGCGCTGTCGTTGAGGCAGGCGATGTACTCGAACTGCTCGCCGCCCGCATGCATGAAGGCCTCGCGCGCTTCCTGGCTGATTTCCTCCAGCGTTTCCAGGCAGTCGCTGGTGAAGCCGGGGCAGACCACGTCCACGCGTTTGGTGCCGCTGCGTGCCAGCTCGATCAGCGAGGGCTCGGTATAGGGCTCCAGCCATTTGGCCTTGCCAAAGCGCGACTGGAAGGTCACCAGGTATTGCGAGGGCGACAGGCCCAGGCGCTCAGCCAGCAGGCGCGCGGTCTTGCGCGATTCGCAGTGGTAGGGGTCGCCCAGGTGCAGCGTGCGCTCGGGCACGCCGTGAAAGCTCATGACCAGCTTTTCGCCACGGCCGTTGCTGCGCCAATGGGCCTCGATGCGCTGGGCCAGCGCGTCGATGTAGGAAGCATCGTCGTGGTAGCGGTTGACGAAGCGCAGCTCGGGAATATGGCGCTGGGTGCGGGCCCAGTCATAGACCGCGTCGAACACGCTGGCCGTGGTCGTGCCCGAGTACTGCGGGTACAGCGGCAGGATGAGGATGCGCGTGGCGCCCTCGGCCTTGAGGGCATCGAGCACGCTGGGGATGGACGGGTTGCCGTAGCGCATGGCATGGCGCACCAGCACGTTGTGCCCGGCCTCGCCCAGCCACCCGCGCAGCAGCAGGGCCTGGCGCGCGCTCCAGTGCTGCAGGGGGGAGCCGTCCTTCTCATGCCAGACGGTGGCGTACTTGGCCGCCGACTTGGCCGGCCGCGTGCGCAGGATGATGCCGTGCAGGATGGGCAGCCAGGCAATCCTGGGGATCTCGACCACGCGGTCGTCGCCCAGGAACTGCGCCAGGTAGCGGCGCACGGCCGGGGCCGTGGGCGCATCGGGCGTTCCAAGGTTGCACAGCAGCACGGCGGTGCGCTGGGGTTGGTCGTGGCGGAATGGAGGTTCTGGCGCGAAGCGGGAAGGCATGGGGCCGATTGTGGCAGGACGGAGCCGCCTGCCACGCGAGTCGGATGACCCGGCTGCTGCCGGCGACGGCGGCCTTCGCTATGCTCGAACCATGTCCCAAGCCACCATCGCCCCCCTCGCCGAATCCTCTCTTGACCCTGCATTGGCCGCATTGCAGCAGCTGCGCCGCAGCGGCCGCATCCGCGCCATTTCCATCGACCTGGACGACACGCTGTGGCCCGTGTGGCCAGCCATCTCGCGCGCCGAACAGGTGCTGCTGGACTGGCTGCACGCCCATGCGCCCACCACGGCCGCAGCGCTGCGCGACGTGGCCACCCTGCGCGCCATCCGCGTGCAGATCGAGCGTGACCGCCCGGACCTTGCCCACGACCTGAGCGGCCTGCGCCGCGAGTCCATCCGCCTGGCGCTGCAGCGCAATGGCGACGATGGCGGCCTGGCGGAAACGGCCTTCGACATCTTCTTTGCCGAGCGCCAGCGTGTGGACCTTTACGAGGACGCGCTGCCCGCCCTGCAGTTCCTGGCCGCGCGCTGGCCCGTGGTGGCGCTGAGCAACGGCAACGCCAGCGTGCACGTGGTGGGCATTGGCGAGCATTTCCATGCCGCGCTGAGCGCGACCAAAGCGGGCATGGCCAAGCCGGATGTGCGCTTTTTCCACGCGGCGGCAGCGGCGGCAGGCGTGGCGCCTGACGAGGTGCTGCACATTGGCGACGACGCGCGGCTCGATGCGCTGGGCGCCATGGATGCGGGTATGCACGCAGTCTGGCTCAACCGCACGGGCGTAGCATGGCCTCACGAGGGGTCCACGCCCCACGTCACGGTGGCCAGCCTTGCGCAGTTGTGCCAGGGGCTGGCTGACAGCTGACCCTGCCTGCCCGCGAAGCCGCGCCATGCCATGCCCACCAGCCACAGCACAGCTTTCTTCCACCCCCCCGTCCTCCCCGCCGTGCGCAGCATCGGCTGGAAACACCCCCTGAGCTGGCTGGCGCGTGGCGCGCGCGACATGGCCAGGGCGCCCTGGCTGAGCCTGGCACATGGCCTGGTCTTGACCTTGATCGGGTTTTTGATCTTGACGCTGGGGCACAATCGCTTTTGGCTGATGGCCGGGGCCCTGTCGGGGTTCCTGATCGTCGGCCCTGTCGTGGCAACCAGCCTCTACGCCATCAGCCGTGCGCTGGAGCGTGGCGAGCGCGCCGACCTGTCCCTGGTGCGCAGCACCTGGACGCGCTGGCAAAACTGCCATGTCGCCAAGGCCGACGGGCAGGGCGGCTACTGGTGCCTGGTGCAGTTCGGGCTGCTGCTGTCGCTGGCGGCCACGGGCTGGGTGCTGGTGTCGGCGTCGCTGATCACCGTGCTCTCACCCGTGCGCATCGCCACTCCGGCGGACTTCGTGCAGCACGTGGTGCTGGCCCGCGACGGGCAGTTGTTTGCGATATGGCTGGCGCTGGGCAGTTTTCTGGCAGCGCCTATTTTTGCGTCCAGCGTGGTGGCCATGCCGCTGATGCTGGACAGGCGGGTGACGGTGCGCCAGGCCGTGCTGACCAGTTGGTTGGCCGTGCTGGCTAACCCTGTGCCTCTGGCACTGTGGGCCGCCCTCATTGTGTTGTTGACCCTGCTGGGCCTGGGCAGCTGGCTGCTGGGACTGGTGGCCGTGATGCCCTTGCTGGGGCACGCGAGCTGGCACGCGTACCGCGATCTGGTCGATGCGTCGGCCTTCCCGGCGCGTTGAGCCGGGCGGGCCCGGACCGGCCGGGCCTGCAGGGGAGGATGTAGGACGGTGTTGTCGTGATATTCGGGTATACAGAAGAACAGATCGCCCATTTCTTCCTCACCTATGGCGTGGGGGCCTTCATCCTCTTCATGGTGTTCATCATCCTGCAGCTGGCGCGCCAGTCCAAGGCAGGAAAGTTCGGCACCTTCGTGATCTTCCTGGGCCTGGGCGTGGGCTTTGTGGGCTACATCGCCAAGATCGTCATCCAGTGGTGGATGGAAAAATGATCGTCACCCCCTGAGCCGCTGCGCGGCTTCCCCCTCTCTCGCTTCGCGGGAGGGGGACGACACCCTCGCGGCGGGGCGGCCCTTGCTCGGTGTCCCAGGCTTTGGGCTGCGTCGGGTTTTTGTGCCCTGCTCAGCGCGCCTATCTTCCTGGCCTGCCTGCTCCTTGCTGCGCCTCTATTCCGCCTTGGCCCCCGCAGCCTTGATCACCGGGTCCCAGCGCTTGATTTCGGCGGCGGTGTGCTGGCGCAGGGCGTCGGGGGTGAGGCGGTCTGCGGGCGGGATGATGACGCTCATGTCCGTGAAGCGCTTGACCAGGGCGGGCTCGGACAGGGCGGTGCGCAGGGATTTGTTGAGGCGTTCGATGACGGCCTGGGGCGTGCCTCGCGGGGCGTAGAGGCCGTGCCATACGGCAAGTTCGAAGCCGGGTTGGCCAGCCTGCGCGAAGGTGGGCACATCGGGCAGGGAGGGCAGGCGTTCGCGTGTGGCGACGGCGTAGCCCTTGAGCATGCCCGCCTGTATGTGCGGGCCGGTGGCCACGGGCTGGTCGCAGATGACATCGACATTGCCTGCCACCAGGTCCTGCAGGGCCGGGCCCGTGCCACGGTAGGGCACCAGGGTGGCCTCGGTGGAGGTGGTCTGCAGCAGCAGCATGGCGCACAGGTGGGAGGTGGCGCCTACGCCGGCATGCGAGAAGCGCACTTCGCCCGGTTTGGCCTTCATGTGGGCGATGAAGTCCGCCAGCGTGGCGGGCGCAAAGCCTTTGCTGCGCACCAGGATCATGGGTACGTCGCCGGCCAGCGCGATGGGTTCCAGGTCGCGCCTCACATCGAAAGCGAGCTTGCTGTAGAGCGCGGGCGCCGTGGCAATGCCCATGTTGTGCAGCAGCAGGGTGTGGCCGTCGGCCTGGGCCCGTGTGACGCGGCTGGTGCCGATGGTGCCACCGGCGCCGCCCAGGTTCTCGACGATGACCTGCTGGCCCAGGTCGCGCGTCATGGCCTCGGCCAGCACGCGGGCCAGCACGTCGGTGGAGCCTCCGGCCGCGTAGGGAACGACGATGGTGACGGGCTTGTTGGGGAAGGCCAGGGCGGCAAGGCTGGCTGCTGACAGCGCGGCGGCGAGAAGGGTCTGGGCGAGGGGATTGCGGATGAGGGGGCGCATGGGTTTGTCTCCTGGAGGCGCGTGCAGGGGCCGCCGGCTCTGTGCGGCCGGTTGTCGGTGGCGTGTTTGGTGGCGTGAGGCAGTAAGGCAAGGGCCGCATGCGGCCCTTGACGACGGCGAGACGGCGCAGGCTCAGGCCGGGGCCACGTACCTGTACAGCTCGGTGTGGTCGGCGGCGGGTCCCAGGGACCTGGAGGCGTCGGCCGCCATGGCGCTGACCTGTTCGGCCAGTGCCATGGGCGTGTGCATGGCCTGGCCCAGCGACAGGGCAATGCCCACGTCCTTGGCCTGCAGCGCCAGCGAGAAGCCCGAGTTGAAGGCACCGTTCAGCATGAACTGATGGGCCTTGTTTTCGGTGGTGTTGTTCTTGCCGGTGGAGGCGTTGATCACGTCCACGATGGTGGCCGGCGCAATGCCGAAGGCCGCGCCTGCATGGATGGCCTCGGCCGTGGCGATCAGGGCCGCTGCCGAGACATAGTTGTTCAAGGCCTTGAGCGCATGGCCCGCGCCCACGGGGCCGACATGGGTGATGGCCTGGCCCATGCGCTGCAGCAGCGGCAGGTGCTGGGCGAGCAGGTCCGCATCGCCCCCGACCATGATGGACAGCGTGCCCGCAATGGCGCGCTTGACGCCGCCGGAGACCGGCGCATCCAGCAGCCCGATGCCGCGCTCGCCCAGCAGGCCGGCCAGAGCACGCGTGCGGTTGGGGTCGGCCGAGCTCATGTCGATGATGCAGGCGCCGGGCGGCAGGTGCGGTGCCAGTTCGCCGACCACGGCATCGACGATGCGGGAGTCGGGCAGCATGGTGAAGACCACGCTGCAGCCGGCAAAGTCGGCCGCGCCGGATGCCACGGCCACGCCCGCATGCTCCTGCGCGAATCGTGCGGTGGCGGCGGGCAAGGCGTCCCGGATGACCAGGGCGTGCCCTGCGGCGTGCAGCAGGTGGGCCATGGGCTGGCCCATCATTCCGAGGCCTATGAATCCTATGGTGGTCATGCTGCGTGCCTCAGATGTCCATCTCTTTGAAGACTTCCGAAGCCACGCGGAAGGAGTCGATGGCGGCCGGCACGCCGCAGTAGATGGCGGTCTGCAGGAAGACCTCCTTGACCTCTTCCTTGGTCAGGCCGTTGTTGATGGCGCCGCGCACATGCAGCTTGAGTTCATGCGGGCGGTTCAGCGCCGTGATCATGGCCAGGTTCAGGAAGGAGCGCGTCCTGCGGTCCAGGCCGGGGCGGTTCCAGACATCGCCCCAGCAGTACTGGGTGACCAGCTCCTGCATGTCGATGTTGAAGTCCGTGGCGTTCTGGATGGACGCATCGACATACTCGGCGCCCAGCACCTCACGGCGGGTGGACAGGCCCTGGTCGAAGAGGGCGGGGTTCTTGGGTGCATAGGCTCGGGTCATGAAAACTCCTGATGGAAGGCGGTGAAGGTGTCTTTCGGTGGAGTGAATTTAATCAGATTGTCAGACAATCCTACTTGATGAAAATCTGGATTGCCTGCTGGGCCAGGTGTGTGTATGACAATCCGTCAGTCCGTCCTGCCCCTGGATTGGCGGGTAGGATTCGTCCCATGAACCAGATGCTGCGTGTCCCCCGCGAAGAAACGTCGCTGCGCCTGCGCACGACGCAGACCCTGCGCACGGCCATCCTCGATGGCGTGTTTGCGCCGGGCCAGAAGCTGTCCGAGCGCGAGCTGTGCGAGAGCCTTGATGTGAGCCGTTCGTGCCTGCGCGAGTCCCTGCAGCACCTGCAGGCCGAGGGGCTGATCACCATCGTTCCGCACCGTGGCCCCGAGGTCACGGACATCTCGGTGCAGGAAGTGCGCGATATCTACGAGGTGCGGGCCAGCCTGGAGGGGCTGGCCAGCCGGGGCTTTGCGCTGCATGCCTCGGCAGGCCAGCGCGCCGCGCTGCGTGCCAAGCTGGGCGAGCTGGCTGTGCCCGCCGTGGCCAGCGACAAGGTGGCCCTGCTGGCGATCAAGAACCAGTTCTACGACATCCTGATCGAGGGCTGCGGCAATCTGGTGGCCGGCCAGATGCTGCGGCAGCTGAACAACCGCGTGACGGTGCTGCGGCGCATCTCCATGTCCCAGCCCGGGCGCCTGCCGCAGACGCTGGCCGAGCTGGATGCCATCGTGGCGGCAATAGAGCTGGGCGATGCGGACCAGGCTGCGCGCCTGAGCGCCGATCACGTGCAAAAGGCCGGCCAGGGCGTTCTGCGCGCCATGGCCGAGAAGGCAGGCCCGGCCAGCTGATGCCGGGGCCGGTGCCTGGGGGTGTCAGTCCGTGTGCGCTCAGTCCGGCTTGACCTGGGCGCGCTTGAGCACCTTTTGCCAGCGTGCCTGCTCGGTGGCAATGAACTGCGCGAACTGCTGGGGCGTGCTGCCGATGGGCTCGGCCGCATCGCCCTGCAGGCGCTTGAGCGCGTCCGGCGCCTTGACGGCCTTGGCGCATTCGGCAGCCAGCTTGTCCACGTGGGCTCGGGTCATGCTGGAGGGAGCGAGCATGCCGTACCACTGCGTCATCTCGAAGCCCGGGAAGCCCTGCTCGGCCACGGTGGGCACGTCGGGCAACTGGGGCAGGCGCTGGGTCGATCCCGTGGCGATGCAGCGCACCTTGCCCGCCTTGATGAAGGGCAGCAGGGCGGCAGCGCCCACGGAGGCAGCGTCCAGGCGGCCCGACATCAGGTCCGTCATCATCGGCCCCGTTCCGCGATAGGGCACGTGCAGCATGAAGATCTCGGCCGTCATCTTCAGGTACTCGAAGGCCAGGTGCCCGGCGCTGCCATTGCCGGCCGAGCCGTAGCTGAGCTGGCCGGGCTTCTTCTTGGCGTAGGCGATGAGTTCGCGCAGGTTCTTGACCGGCACATCGGGGTGGACCACGTACAGGCTGGGCACCTTGGCCAGCAGGCTGACGGGCTGGAAGTCCTTGTTCGCGTCGTAGGGCAGCTTGTCGAAGATGTAGGGATTGACGGCCAGCGTGCCGATGTGGCCCAGGATGACGGTGCTCTGGTCATCGGCGCGCGCCACTTCCTGCATGGCGATGTTGCCGGCCGCGCCGGGCTTGTTGTCCACGAAGACGTTCTGGCCCAGGGTCTTGGACAGCTCGGCCGCCGTGGAGCGCGCCACGATTTCCGAGCTGCCGCCCGGCGCAAAGGGCACGACAAAGCGGATGGGACGCGTGGGCCAGGCGTCCTGCGCCAGCGCGGCCGCAGGCAGCAGGCCCGACAGGGCCATGGCGCCCGTGCCGGCCAGCAGTTGGCGGCGGCCGAGCAGGGGCAGGTCTGCGTGGTGAAGAAAGTCGCGCGAAGGCATGTCTGGTCTCCTGGCTATCGTTGTAGTGAATGGGCAGCGGATGCGGCGCCAGCGATGGTGGCGCCGGCGGCTGTCAATCTGCTGTCAAACCAGGGTCTGCAGGCTACGGAGATACCCGGGGGATCAGGCTTTTCCCTCGGCACCCAGGGCCTGGCCGATGGCCTCGGCCGCCTGCAGGCCGCTGCGCACGGCGCCTTCGATGGTGGCCGGATACGGTCCATCCACATGGTCGCCGCAGGCCCACAGGCCGTGGCCCAACTCCATGCCGGGGCGCTGCAGCTGCGGCAGGCAGGCGAAGGTGGCGCGCTTGTCGATCACGGTGCGCAGCGCAACCAGTCCATGCCAGCCCAACTGCGCCTGGGCCTGGGCCAGCACCTGGGCCTGCAGGGTTTCGCGGTCCGATGCGCTGTCGCTGATGACGAAGGCCATCAGGCCCTGCGGGCCGCCGAGTTGCCCACGGTCGAAGACGAATTGCGCAGGCGCATCGGGCGTGGAGCGCAGCGCCAGCCAGGGAGCGCCCGGGGGCAATGTGTGGGAGGGATCGCCGGTCTGCGCATAGACGGTGGCAATGGGGCGGTGCTGCAGGTCCTGGGCCAGTTGCGCCCAGCGCTGCAGGGCAATGCCGTCGCGCGCAGGCAGGCTGTCGTGCTCGGCGGCGGTGAGTGCCAGGCGCGCCGCCTCGGGCGCGGGGCAGGCCAGCAGCACGGCGTCGAAAGGCGCATCGCCGCCCTGGGCTGCGCCCAGCGTCCAGTGCGGGCCCTGGGGCTGCAGTTCTGCGACGCGGCTGCCCAGGCGCACGGCGTGCCCGCGCTCTTGCAGCCACTGCGCGGCCGGCGCCGGGAACAGGCTGCCCAGGTCACGGCGCGGCACCAGGAAATGCGAGCCGCCACGGCCGCTGAACAGCGCATCGCGCAGCACGCGAAGGAACACCGTGCCGCTGGCCAGGTGAATGGGCGTGTTGAGCGCCGAGATGCACAGCGGGTCGATGAACTCGCTGACCAGGCGCTGCGGCAGGCCGGCGCACAGGTCGGCCACGGTGGCCTGCGGCGCGCAGCGAAAGCCCGCCAGCCGCCAGCGCACGGCACGCGCCAGCAGGGCTGCACGCTCGCCCAGGCTCCAGCCGCGTGCGGTTGCAATGCCGGCCAGCGCATCCAGCGGCGCAGGCCAGTCGGGAAAGCGCAGGCCGCTGCCATCGATATAGGGCAAGGCCATGGGCTGGCAGTGCAGGGCCTGTTCAGGGTCCACGCCCACCTCGCGCATGAGGCGCAGGCTTTCGGTGTACGCACCGATGAGGATGTGCTGGCCGTTGTCCACGCGCAGCGGGCCCTGTGGCGTGTCGAGGTCCATGCCGCGCGCACGGCCGCCGGGCTCGCGCGCAGCCTCGTGCAATGTGATGTGCCAGCCGCTGCGCGCCAGCGCAAGGGCGGCGGCAAAGCCGGCCCAGCCGCCGCCGAGGATGGCTGCGCGCGGCACAGAGGTGCGCGGCTTGTCCTTGGCGCTGTCTCTGCTCACCGCGCCATGCGCCCCAGCGCCTGCATCTTCCAGGCCAGCCACAGCTTGCGCAGCGGCGGCAGGCTGATGCGCTGGTGCAGCACGCGGAAGTCGTCGGCCTCGATCTCGCGCAGCAGGGTGCGGTAGATGCTGGCCATCATCAGGCCGGGCTTTTGCGTGCGGCGGTCGGCGGCGGGCAGCAGGGCCAGGGCCTCGTCGTAGAGGCGGTGGGCGCGCTCGGCCTGAAAGCGCATCAGCGCGGTGAAGCGGTCGGAGTATTCGCGCTTGGTGATCTCATGCGCCTTGACGTCGAACTGCTGCAGCTCGCTGATGGGCAGGTAGATGCGTCCGCGCATGGCGTCCTCGCCCACGTCGCGGATGATGTTGGTCAGCTGGAAGGCCAGGCCCATCTTGTGGGCGTAGGCCGTGGTTTCTTCCTGTGTCTGGCCAAAGATGCGCGCGGCCACTTCGCCGACCACGCCTGCGACCAGGTGGCAGTAGCGCGTCAGGCCCTGGAAGTCCAGGTAGCGGGTCTGCTCCAGGTCCATGCGGCAGCCGTCGATGACCGCCTGCAGGTGGCGCTCCTCGATGGCGTAGACCGGGGCGTGCGGCATGAGCGCCCGCATCACGGGATGGGAGGGCTTGCCTGCAAAGGCCTGGTGCACTTCGTTTTGCCACCAGCCGAGCTTGGTGGCGGCCACGCCGGGGTCGGAGACTTCGTCCACCACGTCGTCCACTTCGCGGCAGAACGCATAAAAGGCGGTGATGGCCGCACGGCGCTCGCGCGGCAGGAAGAGGAAGGCGTAATAAAAGCTGCTGCCCGAGGCGGCGGCCTTGTCTTGGACGTACTGATCCGGATTCATATGGGGCCGGATTGTCCCATGGACGGCTGGGAGCCAAAGCCTGGGTGTCGCAACGGCCGGCCCGCCATCACATGCGCAGGGCGCGCCACAGCAGCAGCGGCGCATCGGCCTTGCCGACGGTGGGGCGGCGGTAGAGGCTGGCGCCCTGCAGCGCATCGACCTTGTCCAGGATGCGCAGCCCGCCCTGCACGACCAGACGCAGCTCCCAGCCGATGCGGCCCGGCAGGCGGTGCACCAGCGGTGCGCCGGACTGCATCAGGGCGCGCGCCCAGGCCGATTGGTCGGCCAACAGCGCGCGCACGGCAGGGGTCAGTGCAGCGGGCTCGGCGCGCAGGTCTTCACGCCGCACGCCATGGGTGGCGCAGTCGGCATCGGTCAGATAGTGGCGCTGGCGTGGCAGGTCCACGCTGAAGTCCTGCCAGAAATTGATCAGTTGCAGGGCGGTGCAGATGGCGTCGCTGCGGGCCAGCGATTCGGCATCATCCACCCCGTACAGATGCAGCAGCAGCCGGCCCACGGGGTTGGCCGAGCGGCGGCAGTAGTCAAGCAGCTCCGCGCGGTCGGCGTAGGTGGTGCCGGATTCGGTCTTGCGCACGTCCTGCGCGAAGGCGCTGAGCAGGTCGTCCATCAGCGCCAGCGGCAGCTGGTGGGCGCGTACTTGCGGTGCCAGCCCTGCAAAGACGAGGGGCCAGGCCGTGCGGGAGAGCATGGGGGCCTCGCCTTCGGTGCCCAGCGCCATCAGGTCGGCACGGTAGGCGGCCAGCGCGGCCAGGCGCTCGGACGGCGTGGCGTCGCCCTCGTCGGCCAGATCGTCTGCAGTGCGTGCGAAGTGGTAGAGCGCGGCAATCGGCGGGCGCAAGCGGGGCGGGCACAGCCAGGACGCCACGGGAAAGTTCTCGTAGTGCGTGACCGGGGCGGGGGAGGCGGGCAGGGTGGGAGCGGTGGACTTCACGGTGGCCGATTGTCGATGCTGCGCGCAAGGCCATGCATTTCACTTGACGGGCTCAAGGGCTTCTCCTAAATTACTAACCCGTCAGTCAGTAAACGGCGCCAGCCAGCTGCCGCGGCATGTTGCCCGGATCTTGCAGCCCGCAGCCGCTTTTCGCACCAGCCCTCCCGGATCCACATGCCCGACTTGCCATCGAACCCTGCCGCGCCCGCTTTGCCGCGCCATCTTCTTCTTGCCCCTCTGTGCCTGGCCGCCGTGCTGGCGCTGGGCGCCTGCTCCAAGGCCGAGCCGCCGCCCGAGCCGGTTCGCGCCGTCAAGCTGCTCACCGTAGGCGTGGGCGCGCTGGACACGCAACTGGAGTACGCGGGCGAGGTGCGCGCGCGCATAGAGTCGCGCCTGGGCTTTCGCGTGGCCGGCAAGCTCGTTCGCCGCGAGGTGGAGCTGGGCCAGCACGTGCAGGCAGGCCAGTTGCTGGCGCGGCTCGATGCCAGCGACTACCGGCTGGGAGCTGACGCCGCGCGCGCCCAGGTGGCGGCCGCGACCACGCAGCGCGATCTTGCCGCTGCCGATGTGAGGCGTTACTCGCAGCTGAAGGCGCAGAACTTCATCAGCGGTGCGGAGCTGGAGCGGCGCGAGGCCACGCTCAAGTCTGCCCAGGCCACGCTGGACCAGGCCAAGGCGCAGCTGGCATCGCAGAGCAATCAGGAAGCCTATGCCCAACTGCTGGCCGATGTGCCCGGCGTGGTGACCGGCATAGACGCCGAGCCCGGCCAGGTGGTGTCGGCCGGCTCGCCCGTGGTGCGCATTGCCCAGGATGGCCCGCGCGACGTGGTCTTCGTGGTGCCCGAAGACAAGCGCGGTGCCATCCGCGTGGGCCAGAAGGTGAATGTGCGCCCCTGGTCGGCCGGCATGCAGCCGCTGCAGGGCCAGGTGCGCGAGGTGGCGGCCAGCGCCGATCCCGTCACGCGCACCTACCAGGTGAAGGTGGCTTTGCCCACCTCGGACGCCGCCGCCGTGCCGCCGCTGGGTGCCACGGTCCACGCATTGCCCGAAGGCATGGGCCCCACGGGCCAGCCCGTGATCAAGCTGCCGACCACGGCGCTGCGCCAGGAAGGCGGCGGCGGCCAGGGCACGGCCGTGTGGGTGTTCGACGCCGCCAGCAGCACGGTGAAGCTGCAGCCCGTGCAACTGGCCACGGCCGATGGCAACGAAGCCGTGATTGCCGCAGGCCTGACGCCCGGCATGCAGGTGGTGGCTGCCGGCGTGCATGTGCTCACGCCAGGCCAGAAGGTCACGGTCTATCAGGACCGTTATGACAAGGCCCCGCAGCCGGCACAGCAGCAGCCGGCACAGCAGCGGCCGCAACAGACACAGCCTGCACAGGCGCCTGCCGCCGTAGGCGCTGCGCCCAGCGGAGCGGCCCAATGAGCGGGCCCAAGCACAAGGCGCCGCAGGGCGCGCACTTCAATCTTTCGCGCTGGGCGCTGGACCATGTGGCGCTGACGCGCTATTTCATCGTCGTGCTGCTGCTGCTGGGCTTTGCCTCGTATTTCCAGCTGGGGCAGGACGAGGACCCGCCCTTCACCTTCCGCGCCATGGTGGTGCGCACCAACTGGCCGGGCGCCACGGCGCAGCAGATGGCCGAGCAGGTCACCGACAAGATCGAGCGCACGCTGCAGGAGGTGCCCTACGCCGACAAGATCAGCAGCTACTCCAAGCCCGGCGAGTCGATGATCATCTTCCAGCTCAAGGACAACTCGCGCCCCGGCGATGTCCAGCAGCTGTGGTACACGGTGCGCAAGAAGATCGGCGACATGCGCTACACCCTGCCGCAGGGCGTGCAGGGGCCGTTCTTCAATGACGAGTTCGGCGATGTCTATGGCGTGATCTACGCCCTGCAGGCCGACGGCTTCAGCTACGCCGAGCTCAAGACCATGGCCGACGACGTGCGCCAGCGCCTGCTGCGCGTGCCCGATGTGGCCAAGGTCGAGCTGTTCGGCGTGCAGGACGAGAAGGTCTACATCGAGCTGTCGCAGCGCCGCCTGTCGCAGCTGGGCCTGGACATGAACCAGGTGCTGGGCCAGCTGGGCCAGCAAAACGCCATCGAGGGCGCAGGCGTGCTGCAGACGCCGCGCGAGGATGTGCAGGTGCGCGTGGCCGGCCAGTTCCTGGCGGTGGACGAGCTGCGCGCCATGCCCATCCGAGGCGCATCGGGCGCGCAGCTGCGCCTGGGCGATATCGCCGAGATCCGCCGCGGCTATGCAGATCCGGCCAATGTGAAGGTGCGCCACCAGGGCCGCGAGACGATTGCGCTGGGCGTATCCATGACCAAGGGCGGCGACATCATCCGCCTGGGCAAATCCCTGCGCGGCGCCGTGGGCGACATCGCGCGCACGCTGCCGGCCGGCGTGGAGCTGGCCAACATGCAGGACCAGCCCAAGGCGGTGGCCGACTCGGTCAACGAATTCCTGCAGGTGCTGATCGAGGCCGTGGTGGTGGTGCTGGCCGTGAGCTTCATCAGCCTGGGCCTGCACAAGCGCGAGGGCCACCAGCCGCTGTGGAAGCGCTGGTACATCGACCCGCGCCCGGGCCTGGTGGTGGCCATCACGATCCCGCTGGTGCTGGCCGCGACCTTCCTGGCCATGTGGTACTGGAACATCGGCCTGCACAAGGTGTCGCTGGGCTCGCTGATCATCGCGCTGGGCCTGCTGGTGGACGACGCCATCATTGCGGTGGAGATGATGGTGCGCAAGATGGAGGAGGGCTACGAGAAGTACCGCGCCGCCACCTTTGCCTACGAGATCACGGCCAAGCCCATGCTGACCGGCACGCTGATCACGGCGGCGGGCTTCCTGCCCATCGGCATGGCCAAGTCCATGACGGGCGAGTACACCTTCGCCATCTTCGCGGTGACGGTGATTGCGCTGGTGCTCAGCTGGTTCGCCTCGGTGTACTTCGTGCCTTACCTGGGCATGCTGCTGCTCAAGCGCCCGCCGCACGCGGCCACGCTGCCGCCCGAGGTGGCCTCGGGCGAGGTGCCCATCGAGGAGACCAACCTCAATGCCTCGTCGGCCGAGCATGAAGTCTTCGACAGCCCGTTCTACAACCGCTTTAGGCGCGCCGTGAACTGGTGCGTGACGCACCGCTGGCTGACCATCGCCATCACGGTGCTGGTCTTTGCGCTGGGCCTGGTGGGCATGTCGCGCGTGCAGCAGCAGTTCTTCCCGGATTCCAGCCGGCCCGAAGTGCTGGTGGACATCTGGTTCCCCGAGGGCACGTCGCTGGCCGCCAACGAAGCCGTCACGCGCCGCGTGGAAGAGCGCTTCATGCAGCTGGACGGCGTGCGCACGGTCAGCGAGTGGGTGGGCTCGGGCGTGCCGCGTTTCTACCTGCCGCTGGACCAGGTGTTCCCGCAGAACAACGTCTCGCAGTTCATCCTGGTCGCCCAGGACCTGCCCACGCGCGAGCGTCTGCGCAAGGCGCTGCCGGCGCTGCTGGCCCAGGAGTTCCCCGAGGTGCGGGGCCGCGTCAAGCTGCTGCCCAACGGGCCTCCCGTGCCCTATCCGGTGCAGTTCCGCGTGTCCGGCACCGATCCGCAAAAGCTGCGTGCCTATGCCGACGAGGTCAAGCAGGTCATGATCGCCAACGCCGACATGCGCGGCGTCAACGACAACTGGAACGAGTCCGTCAAGGCCGTGCGCCTGGAGGTTGACCAGGACAAGGCGCGCGCCCTGGGCGTGAGCAGCCAGGCCATCGCCCAGGCGGCGCGCGTCATGCTCAGCGGCTCCACCGTGGGCCAGTTCCGCGAGGGTGACAAGCTCATCGACATCGTGCTGCGCACGCCGTATTCGGAGCGCGACGCCATCACCGACATCGCCAACGCCTACCTGCCCACGGCGTCGGGCAAGTCGATCCCGCTCACGCAGATCGCCAAGCCCGTGATGGTCTGGGAGCCCGGCGTGATGTGGCGAGAAAAGCGCATGTTCGCCATCACCGTGCAGGGCGATGTGCGCGAGGGCCTGCAGGGCGCAACGCTGACCCATGCCCTGTTGCCGGGCCTGCGCGAGATCGAGGCGCGCTGGCACGCTGCGGGCGACACGGCCTACCGCATCGATGTGGCTGGCGCCGTGGAGGAAAGCTCCAAGGGCTCGGACGCCATCGTCGCTGGTGTGCCGGTGATGCTGTTCCTCACCTTCACGCTGCTCATGCTGCAACTGCGCAGTGTCAGCCGTTCACTGCTGGTGTTCATCACCGGGCCGCTGGGCATTCCCGGCGTGGCGGCGGCGCTGCTGCTGCTGGGCCGGCCCTTCGGCTTCGTGGCGCTGCTGGGCGTGGTGGCGCTGATGGGAATGATCCAGCGCAATTCGGTGATCCTGATCGACCAGATCGAGACCGACCGCGCGCGCGGCGTGCCGGCCTGGGACGCCATCATCGAAGCCGCTGTGCGCCGCCTGCGCCCCATCGTGCTGACGGCTGCCGCCGCCGTGCTGGCCATGATCCCGCTGTCGCGCAGCGTGTTCTGGGGCCCCATGGCCGTGGCCATCATGGGCGGGCTGATCGTGGCCACGGTGCTGACACTGCTGGCCCTGCCGGCCATGTACGCCGCCGTGTTCCGCGTGCGCCGCGAGCCCACGCATTGAGGCGGCGAAAGCGCAGAGGCCGCCGCTCAAATCCGGGGTATGGCAATGCACCCCGCAATTGCGGCTAGAATCTGCGCCCTGACCTAGGAGCCGCCGCGCAGGCGGCTCCCCCAAGAACCAGCGCGGGTGGCGAAATTGGTAGACGCACCAGGTTTAGGTCCTGACGCCAGCAATGGTGTGGGGGTTCGAGTCCCCCCCCGCGCACCACAATAGAGAAATGGCAGAGTACGCCTAATCTCACTTAAACCCGTTTTCTTCGAAGAAAACGGGTTTTTTTTCGCCTCTGCATGTCACGGACATGGGGGTAACAGGTGTGTGGATGTGATGCCGCTATGCCACAGCAACGTTCTTGGAAGGCTTATAGCGAGATAAATGAAAATATCATCTAAGCATGATATATTTGTTATATTATCTTTAGGTAATAATTTCAATTCATCATCTTGAGATGATATTTTGAATGCCCTGGCCAGGAGAACACCATGGACCACCTGTTGCAACTGCCCGATCAGCTTGCGCTGCACCTGAAGTCGCTGCGCAAGGCCGCTGGCGTGAGCCAGTCCCAACTGGCACAGCGGCTGGGCGTGTCCCAGTCGCGTGTGGCGGCGATAGAGCGTGACCCGGCTGCCATCAGCGTGCGCCAGCTGATGGAGATCCTGCAGCTGCTGGATGCCGATCTGCTCATGCGGCCCAGGGCGGATGCGGTGGCTTCTCCTGCGTCTGCATCTGTGCCTGTGCCTGCTGCGTTGAAGGTGGCCGAGCCAGCTCCACAACCGTACGCGGGTGACAACGTGCCCCGCAAGCCCGCCGACCGCCCCGTGGCCTTCAAGCCGCAGGCGCTGCCGCCGCACTGGCAGGACCGCAAGCCGAAAGGGTCCTGGTGATGGCGGCGCTGGGCGTCTGGATGAATGGGGAGCGGGTGGGCACCTGGGAGGTCACGCGCACGGGCCGCCACGTGTTCGCCTATGACCCGGCCTGGCCGCAGAGCGCGCATGCGCGGCCGCTGTCACTGTCCATGCCCTTCACGCGCGACCTGACGGTGGCGGGCGAGGTGGTGGCCCATTATTTCGACAACCTGCTGCCGGACGGCGAGGGCATTCGCCGGCGCATTCACCAGCGCTTCGGGCTGCGCGGGATCGATGCGTTTTCGCTGCTGGAAGCCATTGGCCGCGATTGCGTGGGGGCCGTGCAGCTGCTGCCCGAGGGTGCAGTGCCCGACGGTTTTGACCAGGTGCGCTTCGAGCCGCTGAGCGAGGCGCAGATTGCAGAGCACCTGGCCAGCCTGGGCGCCGGGTTTGGTGCGTTGGAGGTGGACCAGGAGTTCCGGCTGTCCATTGCCGGTGCGCAGGAGAAGACGGCGGTGCTGCGCCATGGCGGCCAGTGGTGCCGCCCGCTGGGCGCGACGCCGACCACGCATATCCTGAAGCCGGCCATCGGCGTGGTGCCGCACTGGCACTACGACCTGAGCGAGTCAGTGGCCAATGAGTGGCTGTGCGCCCGGCTGCTGGCCGAGCTGGGCTTTGCCGTGGCCGACAGCAGCATCGAGACCTTCGGCGGGCAGCAGGTGCTGTGCGTGGAGCGCTTTGACCGCGCCTGGACGGCCCAGGGCTGGATTGCGCGTCTGCCCCAGGAAGATTTCTGCCAGGTGCGCGGCGTTGCCAGCGCCAACAAGTACGAGACCCATGGCGGGCCCGGCATGCTGCAGTGCCTGCAAGTGCTGCAGCATGGCAGCGAGCCTGCCCAGGATTGCGCCCGCTTCGTGATGGCCCAGCTGGCGTTCTGGCTGCTGGCGGCCACGGACGGGCATGCCAAGAATTTCTCGGTGTTCCTGCAGCCGGGCGGCGGCTATGAGATGACACCGCTGTACGACGTGCTGTCGGCCTGGCCCATCATCGGTCACGGCCACGGCAAGATCGCCCGCCAGCGCGCCAGGATGGCCATGGCCCTGCCGGGGCGCAGCCGCCACTACCGCCTGGCCGAGATCCAGCACCGCCACTGGAAGGCCCTGGCCGAGACCACGCGCATCGCAGGCCTGTGGGAGAGCATGGTGGAGATGGTCGAGGCGCTGGACGGCGCCATAGCCCGGCTGCAGCCACGCCTGCCGGCCAGCGTGCCGCAGTCTATGGCCCGGCAGATCTTCGACGGGGCGCGTGACCAGGCGCGGCGCTTTCTGCTTAGGGGTGATCACTGAGCCATATGGGTGGCTGGCTCAGTGCCGCGATGTTGCTGTGCATCGAATTCTGACAATGGCATGGCTGCCATCTGTCGTGCGACTTCCCGGCGCTTGATGTGTGTGCTTATCGGAAGTATCACAGACGGATTGGGGATGGCGCTGGGAGAGATAGTGCGGTTGATCTCCGTCACTGCTGAAAATACGTGGCCACATTCGAAGTTGCGGCACTGGAATATGGTTTCCCGGCTGGTGTTGGTCAATTGCAAGCTGGTGCGTGTGTACGCGTGTTCATTGCAGTGTGGGCACATCATTCGCATGGGTCATGTTCCTTTCGAGGCCAGTTGACGGTATGAGCGGCTGTTCAAAAGCAGGGCTTATGGGATGCCAGGCTTCCTGGTCTTGGGGCGAGCACTTGCGTTGCACGCATGCGGGCGTAGCCGCCTATCCAGGCGTCCAGCGTGATGCCCATGCTTTCGAGGCCCTTTGGACATTGCTTTTCACCATCGATGGCAATCTGTTGGGCAACGCGGTAGGGCATGTCATGCAAGGCCTCCTGGATGAACTCGGCGACCCAAGGCGGTCCGTAGTTTTCCAGCACGTAGGCATCCAGGTACTCGGCGAGATACTGCTCGTGGCCTTCGCTGCTGGCATGGCTGGATGCCGCCGTGTGGGCCCAGCAGGCTGTAGACGCGTTTGCTTTCATGGCTGTCTGCAATCGATGTGGCAAGGCGAGGTGGGTGTGCGTGGTTGCGAGAATCGATGCCTTTAATATACCTTAAGGTTCTATTTTTGATGGTTCTTTGGGTATTGTCCTTTGGGTATTTGTGGGTATTGTTGACAAAAAAAACCACCCCTGAGGGTGGCTTGGTAGTCTTCTGTGCGGGTTAGTAGACTTTGCTTTCCCAGGCGCGCAGCACCTTGGCCAGGATCTGAAGGTTCATGCCGGGTTTGATGTACCACTCCCGGTATTTCTTGTTCTCGCTGATCACCAGAATGCCCTCACCGGGAATTCGCTGAAGGCGCTTGATAAAGCCTTCTCCGTCGACCGAGAAGAAGTAGACACCATCGAACTCGCACTCCCTGACGCCAGTGTCCACCAGGAGCGGATCGCCTGGATTGAACATCCCCAGCATGGAGTCTCCAAAGCCCGTCACGATGGCCAGGTTGTCATAGGACGTCACGTAGGGGAGGTTTTTCTGGGCCCACTCACTGTTCACGCTCCAGCTGTTGATGACGCCGGGCTGGTCTCGCAAGACCAGTCCGCCGCCCATGGCGCCACCTGTGGAGTACTGTCGAATCACTATTTCGTCTCGTGTGAGTTTCTTGTTGGTATTTTCCACCAGGTCGGGGGTGTGCTTTAGAGCTGCGGCTGCCTCATTGGGTGTCATTTCCCAAAAACCGCGCGGCAGATCGAATGCCGTCCGCGTGGCTTCCATCAACTCTTGCCCAATTCCTTTGGCGCCCTTCTTGTCTTGAGGGTAGAAAAGTCGGTTGACGTAGCTTGCGTCCTTTCCTATGGCGCGTGCCATCGCGGCCCGATTGCCTTGGGCGAATTCCGAGCAGACGATTGTAAGAAGTTGTTGCAGGCGTGTGTGCTGATCCATGGTCTGATTTTCGCGTTGAGTACCTGTGGGTACAAGATACCTTCGGGTATCTTTTTGTAGGTTCCTTGGGTATCATGTGCTGCATGAACCCATTCAAATTGTTTTTTTGTGAGCTGGATCGTCGCGGGCGTGCCGAGTTCGCCGAGCGGTGTGGCACCACGCCAGGGCTGCTGAGCAAGCTGGTCTATGGCGGCGGGAAAGTGGAGTTGGGGCTGGCTGACGTGATGGTGGCTTTGGGGGGCGGCAGGTTTTCCCTGGATGCGCTGCCATTGACCGAAAGGGCTCGTTTCCAGAACGAAGCTCGCTCGATAGGCCATGGGAGGTGCGCATGACAAGCCAATGCAATGCCGTTCTGCCTGATCCCATGGTGCCCTGCGACTGTGATCTTTCCGACTTTCCGTTCATGCCACTGGATGTCGCCCGGCTGAGAGATTCGGACCTGGCGGCCAACGAGACCCCCGATGCATGCTGGGCCGCCGTGCTGCTGTGGTCTGCCGCCTGGCACCAAGTTCCCGCTGGCTCCATGCCGGACAACGATGCCTGGATCGCGAAACAGGCGGGCTATGCCCTGCGGGGACGTATTGACCCCAAGTGGAAACGCGTGCGTGAGGGAGCCATGCGAGGCTGGGTGCTATGCAGTGACGGACGCTACCACCACGCGGTGGTAGCGGAGAAGGTTCGCGATGCCTGGAGTGCCAAGTTGCTGCAGCGTTGGCGCACCGAATGCAGCCGCATCAAAAAGCACAACGACAGGCACGGGACAGATGTGCGCCGTCCATCGTATGAGGAATGGATAGATTGCGGCCGTCCCACTGGACAGGTGCTGTCCATGTCCGGGGACGGTTACGCATGTCCGGGGGAACAAGATGACAGTGTCCCTGGGGACAGTGCTCCGGTGTCCCGTGGAAGCTGTGTTGCGGTCTCTGCGGAAAGCGCCTCCAAGGGACAGGGAAAGGGAAAGAGACAGGGACACCCTGATGTTCGCTCCAATCCTGGCGGTTCGATCCGCCAGCCCGTTCCTGCCAGCGACTGCAGCGAGATCATTTTCGGCTATGGGCTGTCTCTGCTGGTCAACTCGGGTACGCCGGAAAGACAGGCACGGTCCTTCCTTGGCGGGTTGCGCAAGGTCCATGGGGACGATGCGTTGATCGACAGGCTGCGTGCCTGCGCCCAGGCCAGGCCGCTGCAACCGCTGGAATGGCTGGCTGCCGCACTGCCGCCACCGACGAGGGCCGCTATTCGTCGCTCCGTCCCCGTGGGCAGGCACGGCGCAGCCTACGCGGCCATCATGGAGGCGTAGGCATGCAGAGCATTTCCGCCCTGTCGTCCGTTGCGATAACGGGAGAGCTCCGGAAGCAGGCCGCGAGTTCCGCCGTGAAAAACCTGTTCCTGGTCATGCAGGGGTCCTACGGTTCGCTGTTTCTGAGCAAATTCGCCACAGGCGTTCTGGATGATGGCGGGCGAGATCTCGGGGTCCGCGCGGCCATGCGTGTCTGGAGTGCAGCGCTGGCGAAATACGACTCCAGTGTGATTGAAACTGCCGTGGCCCGACTGCCTGCGGCCCATCCGGATTTCCCGCCGCATCTGCCTCAGTTTGAAGCGCTGTGCCGTGCCGCCACCCCGCGCAGCACACATGCCGAGTTGCAGGGGTGGACTCGTCTGCCAGCACCTGGTGCTTCGCCTGTCCGTGTGCAACTGGTGCCTGTAGGCGATGGCAAGGACTGGGCGCGCCGCATCCTGGCCCGAATCCGGGCCGGTGACCAGACCGTCACCCGCGCAGTGCTTCGCAATGCCATGCAGGCCATGGGCATGGATGGGTGGCCGCGATGAATGTCCAGACTTGTCCGAATGCCCCCCACAGCCTATCTCCATCGTCCTGACGTCCCTGCCTGCTGCGCCGTGGCACCAATCTTCCCCTTCCGTGCCCAGAGCCGCCCGTTTCCCAGCCTTCCATTGAAAGGGTAGAACCTTGAATTCCACGCTTTTTCGCAACAACGTATTCCAGTGGCCTGAGCGGCGCGGCCCGGTGTGCGCCATCCAAGCCGGATCGGCTCGTTGGTTGCCACATCTGAGCCTGGCTGACGCCCGTGCAGGAAAGGTCTGAACGTATGGGAGACGAAGCGATCAACTGGCTGGCGGGGCAACTGCAAGGCCGAAAGGATGGCAGGCCCAGGAATCACAACCCTCGCCCTGCCGGAGTCGTGCGCCCAGGCAGTGGTACGGACGCATTGTTGCGCCATCTGCAGCAACTGCCGGACCGCTGGTTCTTCCATTGCGAACTGGTGCTGGCGCTAGGGCGTTCAAAAGGAGAGATCGATTGGGGGCTGCAGTACCTGACGGGGCGGGGCCTGGTCCAAGCCAGGCTCACCGAATTGCCCGGGCGCAAGCCTGTTCTGCGCTACCGACTGATCTGCGACCGTCGCGAGGTGCCTGCGAATTCTTCGGGCCTGCCTGATGGCGCGTCCCAAGCCTGACAGGTTCGCAGGTATGAAAACGCTAATCTCCAACACCGTCCTTTCCGGGGGGGAGCAAGTCTCCTCCTCCCGTCAGCACAGCAGCACGCAGGAGCGGCATCGTTGCTTTGCACGGGAGTACGTTGCATCGGGTTTCAATGCCACGCGGGCGGCAGTCGCCGCAGGCTACAGTCCATCCTCTGCGGCATCTCAGGGCGCCAGGCTGCTGAAGGATCCACGGGTGCAGGACTATGTCAGGGAGTGCAGCCAACGCGTCGCGGAGCATGCCGAGGTTCGGGCCGAGGAAGTGGTGCGCCGGCTCCATGAAATGCTGATGGCCGATCCGCGCGATTTGGTCGAGGTTCACGTATCGTGCTGCCGGCATTGCTACGGAGCCGCCCATGGCTACCAGTACACGCTGTCCGAGTACAACTCCAAGCGTGAAAAGTGGATTGATGCCGGCAAGCAATTTCAGGACTTTCCCGAGCTCGGCGGGGTGGGCTACGAGGCCCACCGTCCCCCCCTGGCGGAGTGCCCTGAGTGTTTTGGCGCCGGCCTGCCACGCACGGTCGTCAAGGACACGCGCGGCCTTGGGCGCGGTGCGCTGGCGCTGTTCGGTGGCGCAAAGGAAGGCAAGTACGGCACGGAGATCAGCCTCCGCAGCCAGTTGGATGTGATAGAGAAACTGATGCGCTATCACGGCCTGTACCAGCGGGACACCGCTCAGAAAAGCATGGGCATGGGGCACTTCGAAGTGCATTTCATTGAGCCACCCCGGCGCAGTGACGATCCTCGCGAGGAGCGTGCATGAGCACCATGTCTGATGAGTTGCCGATGCTCGCGCTCGACAGCCTGCCTTCGGGCGAGCCTCCTGATTTTGCAGCCGATTATGAGGTCGAGCGCTCGCGCGTCACCGTCGAGTTCCCGCTCAAGCTCAGGCCACTCTTCGAGCCGCGGCGGTTCAAGGTCATGTACGGTGGCCGCGGAGGGGCGAAGTCGTGGTCCGTTGCCATGGCCTTGCTGGTGCTTGGCAGCAACCGCCCCTTGCGCATCCTTTGTGCCCGCGAGGTGCAGAAGTCCATGCGCGAGTCTGTGCATCGCCTGTTGCAGGACCAGATCGAGGCCCTGGGGTTGGGGGCGTTCTACGAGGTGCTGGGTACGGAAATCCGCGGAGCCAACGGAACACTGATCCTGTTCGCAGGCCTGCAGGCCCATACGGTGAACTCCATCAAGTCGTTCGAGGCGATCGATATCGTCTGGGTGGAGGAGGCGCAGGGCGTCAGCGCGGGCAGTTGGGAGGTGCTGGTGCCCACCATTCGGCGTCCAGGATCCGAGATCTGGCTGACGCTCAATCCTGGCCTGGCCAGTGACCCAACCTATGACCGCTTCATCACCCATGCGGATGGTGATACTTGGCTCTGCGAAATCAACTGGCGCGACAACCCATGGTTTCCCGATGTGCTGGACAAGGAACGGGGACGCCATTTCAAGCGTGATCCAGACAGCTATTGGAACATCTGGGAGGGCCGTCCCAGACGCAGCCTGGCTGGTGCCATCTACGCCAAGGAGGTGGAGCGCCTGCACAACGACGGCCGCGTTTGCCCCGTCCCCTGCAATCCCAGGTTGCCCGTGCATACTGTGTGGGACCTGGGATGGGCCGACGACATGGCGATCGCTTTCGTGCAGCGCACGGCCGTGGACTTTCGGATCATTCATTTCATGCAAGGCCACCAGAAGACCTTGGAGTGGTACGTGCAGGAGATGGAAAAACTCCCCTATCTATGGGGCACAGACTTCCTCCCGCACGATGGCGCGCACGGAGACTTCAAGACCGGGCAGACTTCGCAGCAGATCCTGCAGGATATGGGCCGAGAGGTCGAGGTGCTCGAGCGATTCGGGCTGGAGGCCGGCATACGGATGGCGCGTGGCATCTTTGCCCAGGCCTATGTCGATGCCGGCAGGTGCGCCCAATTGCTGGACTGCCTGAGCCGGTATCGGCGCCAGATAGACCCCCGAACCCAGGAGCCTGGCGCGCCGCTGCATGACGACGCCAGCCACGGCGCAGATGTGTGGCGCTATCTGGCCATGGCCCTGCCGCGCATGGATAACGCGACCCAGGGCGCGATGAGGAATCGGCGGCGCGGAGGCGGCATGGCGCGTTGAGACCGTGCCAAGCCTGCCATTGTCATGGCATGCCCGCATGCATCGATCTTCGCAAGTCCCACCTCCACCGCCGGCACGGCGACCTGCTAGCCATCTACACCTGGATCAATGGAGAGAGGGCCCTGGTCCTGATCCCCAGTCTGCGTCCCAAAGCGCCCTGGTATGTGGTGATGGAGAGCGTCGCCTATCTCTATGACCATCCGTCTTACCTTGCACGCATGTGCGTGAAGGCTTGCGAGGTTTTGGGTATTGAACCCAGCCGGGCCAACTGGGTGCGGGTGGCCTCCATCATCAATGAAGGGTTGCCTGATCTGGTGGCCATGCCCAGCGAGCCGCCATGGGAGCGCCGGGGCCGCGAGTTCGGTCAGCTGGTGATCAAGATGGAAGGCAAGGAAATTGCAGCGCAGGCTTTGACCGTTCCTGATGTGGGGGCCGAATATGTCCCTGCTTGAACCCCGCTTCAACCGCCGAGCAGGCGTGGGCGAGCACGTCCTGAACGATGAGCCGCTGGCTTTCGATGTGGTGGACACAGCGCCCCAGCATCCGCTGGACCAGGCCGAGGCCCGCAATACGCTGCGAAAGCTCCTGAGCTGGTACTACCGCGAGCGCGAGATCCAGGCCGAGAACCGCCTGCAGATGTCCATCGACGCCGACTACTACGACGGCGACCAATGGGATCCTGCCGACGCAGCCACGCTGGAGGGGCGCGGCCAGGTACCTCTGGTATTCAACGAGGTGGCCGTGATGTGCGACTGGCTGATTGGTACGGAGCGGCGCGCGCGCGTGGACTGGAGCGTGCTGCCACGTACCGAGGAAGGCGTGCAGATGGCTGACATCAAGACCAAGGTGCTCAAGTACGTGTCCGATGTGAATCGCACGGGCTTCAACCGCAGCCGGGCTTTTGAAGACACCATCAAGGTGGGTGTCGGCTGGCTGGACGACGGGGTACGGAACGACCCAACCAAGGACATCATCTACTCCAAGTACGAAGACTGGCGCAACGTGCTCTGGGACTCCATGGCCATGGAAAACGATCTGAGCGACGCGCGCTATATCTTCCGCACCCGTTGGGTGGACGAGGATGTGGCCATCACCATGTACCCAGCTCGCCGCGACGTGCTGCAGCGTGCAGTGGAGCAGGGACAGGAGCACAGCGCGCAGCAGTGGGCTGAGGACGCATTCCATTACCAGGGCCATTCCTCCAGTCAGCATTCGCGGGGTGGCCTGGCCAGTGGTTATGGCGATGCCGATGACGAGCAGCGCCGCCGCGTGCGGTTGATCGAGTGCCAGTTCCGCATGCCGGCCTCGGTTCGCGTCGTGACCGAAGGGCCGTTCAAGGGCGCGTTCGTTGAACCCTGGGACCAGGCTTTGATGCAAGCCATCGGTCAGGCTGGCGGGGCCATCGTGGACCGGGTGGTCATGCGCATGCACGTGGCCGTATTCACCGAAGGCCATCTGCTTGCGCTGGGGCCCATGCCCATGCGGCACAACAGCTTCAGCCTCACGCCCATCTGGTGCTATCGCCGCGGCCGCGATCGCATGCCCTATGGCGTGGTGCGGCGTGTACGCGATCTGCAAATGGACCTGAACAAGCGGGCCAGCAAAGCATTGTTCCTGTTGTCCACCAACCAGATATTCGCCGAGAAGGGCGCCTTCGACGATATCAACGAGGCGCGCGAGGAAATCAATCAGCCCGATGGGGTCGTGATCTATCGCGCCGGACGGAAATTCGAGGTGCACCGCGACAGCGAGATGGCCTCCGGCCAGATGCAGATGATGAACCTGGATACCCAGGCGATACAGAAGTCCGCCGGCATCGGCAGCGAGAACCTGGGCCGGCAGACGAATGCCAGCTCCGGCATTGCGATCAAGGCGCGCCAGATGCAAGGATCGGTCGTGACCACACAGCCATTCGACAATCACCGGCTGGCTGTGCAGATCCAGGGCGAGAAGCAACTGAGCCTGATCGAGCAGTGGTACACGGAGGAAAAGGTCATTCGTCTGTCAGGCCACAAAGGGCGTCTCGACTGGGTACGCATCAACTTGCCCGAGCTGCAGCCGGATGGCAGCGTGCGCTACCTCAACGACATCACAGCAAGCCTGGCTGATTTCATTGTGTCCGAGCAGGACTATGCGGGCACGTTGCGCCAGGTCATGTTCGAGTCGCTTTCACAGATGGCCGGCCGCATGCCGCCCGAGGCTGCGTTGCGCCTGTTGACCATCGCCATGGACTACTCCGACCTGCCCAATAGGGAGCAGATCGCAGATGAGATGCGCAAGCTGACCGGCGAGCGCGACCCCGCCAAACCTCTTACACCCGAAGAGCAGCAACAGATGCAGCAGCAGATGCAGGCCCAGGCCGAGGCCCTGCAAATGCAGCAGGAGGGCGCGCGCCAGGCGCTTGCCGAGCAGGTGGCCAAGGTCCGTGAAGTCAATGCCCGTGCCGAGAAGCTGGAGGCCGAGGCCGAGCACATGCGTGCCAGCGGCGGGGACCAGGCTCTGGCCTTGCGCATGGCGGGTGCGGCCGCCTCAGTGCGGCGCGATGCGGACGTCGAGCTGGACAACATGCGCCAGCAACTTGCCAAGGCCAATGCAGACCTTGCCAACAAGACGCTGCAGATCCGGGCAGACGAGGACGTGCGCCTGCAGGTGGCGTGCATCGAGGCCGATTCGCGCGAGCGCGTGGCGCAAATCCAGGCCTTGAGCCGCCAGCATCTCGATTCGATGTCGGGTCGCCTCGCCCAGTTTGAACAACAAGGAGTGATGGATGGGCAATGACGTCACGCAGGCCGCGCTCGAAGCTGCGGCCAACGCAACAAACGCTGGGGCGGCGGCGGCCATGAGCAGCAAGGTCGGCTGGAGCGGACTCGGACTGGGTGGCTTTGGCTGGCTCTTGACCTCCGAAGCCGGTGTCGCTATCGGCATAGTGGTGGGGGTCGCAGGCTTTTCGGTCAGCTGGTACTACCGCCGCAAGGAGTTTCAACTGAAGTTGGCGGAAGAGGCTCGTGATCAGGCTGAGCACGAATTGCGCATGAGCCTCATGCGCCGCAGCGGTACGCGCAATGCCCCAGACGAGGAGGGGGGGCAATGACGCAAGATCGATGGACCACCGCCTTGCCTGGGCGAACTGCCGGGCCATGGGTGCATGCCCAGGGGAATGCATGATGGCTGAGCAGACTTCCAAGGTGCCGGCATGGCTGGCAGGCCGGCTGGCTGCGCTGGTGTTGCTGGCCGGGTTGGGCAGTGGAGGGGCAATCGTGGCCCGGCACATTGACGGCCCGGCACTCAACGATCCCTATGTGCAGGCCGTTGCGGCAGATACTGAAACCTCGCCCGGCGTGAAGGTTGCGATGGTACTGGGCTCGTTCTACGAGAGCAGCGGGCGCCATGTGGGAATGCCCTATGTCGACAAGCTGGGCAAGGGCCAGCCACTGACTGTCTGCAATGGCATCACTGGGGAGGGGGTCACGGCGGGCCGCTGGTACAGCTCCTCAGACTGCTATGCACTGGAACTTGGCCGCTAACTGATTGCAGAGCGCCATGCACGGCAAATGCTTGTGGACTGGGCGGCGTATGACCCATTCGTGCAAGGGCAATTCATCGACTTCGTGCACAACAAGGGGGCGGGTAGCCTGGCTTCCAGCACGCTGCGGCGCAAAGCCAACGCCGGTGATCTGGCAGGGGCCTGCAACGAGAACCCTCGCTGGAATAGGGGCACGGTCAAGGGCGTTTCCACCGTTCTGCCGGGGCTGCAACTGCGAGGCGATGCGAATGGCGAAATCTGCCGAGAGTGGAGGGTCATGCCTTGAGCTCCCGCTTCTTCGTCCAGTCCATGGCTGCAGGACTGGCCTTCATCCTCGGTGCAGGTTGCGCGTGGTGGACTCAGGATCAACGCTACGGAGTGCGCCTGGAGCAACTGAGGCAACAGGCTGTCAGCGACGAACTGTCCCGTGTGCGCCAGGCCGCGCAGGACATGGCTGCTTTTTCCAAGGGACTTGACGATGCACTTGCCACATTCCAACGTACCCAGCAGCGCAATGCGCTGGTCCAGCAGGATCTTGAGCGCAGCCTGCGCGACATGCACATTGCTGCTGCAGGCTTGCGCGGTGACTTCGCCGGTTTGCCAGAACGTATCAGCGCAGCTACCCGGCCCTCTCTTGCCCAGTACGCCAGCACCTGCACAGCCTTACTCGAAAGTCTGGCAGAGCGAGGTACAAGAATGGCACAGCGCGGTGCAGACATCGCGCGAGCGGCTGATGGCCATGCCGCTGACGTCCGATTGATGGGTGATGCCTGGCCCCGTGCCAAGCCTGCCAATCTCCCTTGAGCACGCACATCAGGAACTGCCAACCATGACCAATCAAGACGACCAACTGCGCCTTCTGTCCGAAGCCGAGCGCGCCACGTTGCAGGAAGACGACTATGACCCCAGCGAGGACAATGCGGCAGCACTTGCTGCGTTGGGCCGTGGCAGTCTCGATGGGAGCCCCGAAGATGAGCCAATGGGGCAAGCCGATGGCCGTGACAGTGATGACGCGCCAGCATCCACGCTGAAAGCCGGGGAGGAAGCGTCAACGAGCCATTCGCCCGAAACGGACCACAATGCCGAACGCCACGGCGCCGGGGGATCCTCTAAGCCGTTGCCATCTGGCTACAGGGTGGATCTGCCCTTGGATTACCAGGACCAGGTCTGGGCCAACAAATCTGCCATGGCCGAAGTCCGCCGCAGGTTCAACGACGGTGATCTGGACCACTCGGAAATGGAGGCTGAACTGGACAGGCTGCAAGATGAGCGTGACCAGCTACGCGATGTGAAAACGCGTGCCACTGTCTCTGCGGAAATGCGCCAGCAGTCTGAAATGGATGCATGGACCCACTCCATCCACACGTTCCTGGATGACGCTGCAAAAATGCCTGAACTGGGTCGCGTGAACTACCACGCGGACTTGGAAAAACAGGCTGACCTGGACGCTTTCGTCAAGGCACTTGGGGCAGCTCCCGCCAACCAGCACAGGCCTTTTCGCTGGTTTCTGGAGGAAGCGCACAGGCGTGTTCTGGCCCTGCATGGGATCCCTACCACCAAAAAGCCCGTGGACATGCGACGCCGGGCCGATCCGTCCGACATAGTCACCAACCTGGCCGACGTGCCCGGCGGCGCAGGCGATGCCGACCCCGCGGGCGACGAGTTCGCCGAGCTGGACAAGCTCACCGGCCTGGACTACGAGCGCGCGCTGGGCCGCCTGTCCGAAGAAAAGCGTGCGCAGTTCCTGCGCTCGGTGTGAAGGGCCCCATGGCACAGGCTGCAGCATCGACGCCCGGCGTGCGCCGCATCTTCATCGAGTTGCGCACGGGGGATGTGCTGGAGGTGGGCGGCGTTCGCATCCAGCTGGAATACAAGAAGGGGCAGGCCGCGCGCATGGTGATCGCGGCGGCGCCGGATACCTGCGTGCGAAAGATCGCAGCTGCCTCGCGGCCCGTACCAAGCCTGCCATCTTGAGGGCTGAACCATTTTTCAACCGGGGCGCTGGAGTGCTCGCTACCACACAGGAGCACTCCTATGGGCAAAACAGTGGTGGGCGTGAACAGCCCCCGCGCGGTCAAGCGCTTTTCCGGCGACCTGGCTCTCGATGTCTCGCAAGCCTCGTACTTCGGCAAGCGCTTTGCGGCCGTGGGCCAGGGCGCCAAGACGCCAATCCAACTTCTGACGGACCTGGAATCCGAAGCTGGTGACCTGGTCAGCTATGACCTGCTGGCCGAGTTGCGCATGGCGCCCGTCGAGGGCGACGATGTGCTGGAGGGCAAGGAAGAAGGGCAGCGTTTCTATACCGATGAGCTGTACATCGACCAGGCGCGCGGGGGCGTCAACACGGGCGGCCGCATGTCGCGCAAGCGCACGCTGCACGATCTGCGCATGCGCGCCAAGCAGCAGCAGGCCAACTGGTGGGGCCGTTTCCAGGATGAGCTGACCTTCACCTACCTGTCGGGCTCGCGCGGCGTCAATGCCAACTTCATCCTGCCGCTGGGCTACCAGGGCCGTGCCAAGAACCCGCTGACGGCGCCTACGCCCAACCAGCACCTGTTCGGCGGCGATGCCACGGCGGTGGCCAACCTGGATGCCACCGACAAGATGTCGCTGGCCGTGGTGGACCGTGCCCGCGTGCGCGCAGACAGCCAAGGCGGCGGCGCCACCAACATCCCCGTCATGCAGCCCTGCGTGGTCGATGGCGAGGAAGTGTTCGTCATGGTCATGCACACCTTCCAGGAAGACGACCTGCGCAAGGAAACCGGCACGGGCGGCTGGCTGGAACTGCAAAAGGCTGCAGCCGCTGCGGTGGGCTTCAAGTCGCCGCTGTTCAAGAGCGCGCTGGGCATGTACCGCAACGTGGTGCTGCACTCGCACCGCAACGTGATTCGCCACAACACCCACGGCGCCACGGGCGACCTGGAAACGGCGCGCGCGCTGTTCATGGGCGCGCAGGCGGGCGTGATGGCCTTCGGCTCGCCGGGCACGGGCATGCGCTACGGCTGGCATGAGGAAACCCGCGACAACGGCAACCAGGTCGTGATCACCACGTCGTCCATCTTCGGCGTCAAGAAGTCGGTCTTCGAGATCGAGGGCGAGAAGCAGGACCACGGCGTCTACGGCATCGACACGGCCGCTGCTTCGCGCTGATCCCCACCGAACGAAAGGAGTCATTCATGGCTTTCAAACAACTCAGTGCCGTGGCCGCAGGCCATCAGGCCCCCATCACCCCCGGCGGCTCCGAGCTGGTGCGCTCGCGCTTCGGCCAGCCCCTGGCAGTGGCAGACCACGCAGTGGGTACCCGTGGCGTCATCGGCATCCTGCCCGCCGGCATGCTGCCCGTGTCGCTGTACATCCGCGTGCCTGCGGCCCTGGGCGCGGGCTTCAAGGCCTCCATTGGCCTGGCGGATGCGGCTGGCGACATCAGCACAGCGGCCGACGACGGCGGCGGCGCCTGGGTGACGGACAACGATGTGGGTGCAGCCGGTGGTTACGCGCACCTTGTGCCAGCGGCCTTCGCCAAACTCGCAACCAAGGATGAAGACCGACGCATCATCCTCAAGGTTTCGGGCGCAGGCACGGCTGCCGGCCTGTTCACGCTGGACCTGATCTACACGAACGCCTGACAGCGCGCTCATGTGTGCGCCCCCGCAAAGGGGCTTTCCCCGGTGGCATCGGCTGCCGGGGCTTTTTGAACCCCGGAGAACCAAACCATGAAGCTGTTCACTTCGCTGCCCGCACGCAAGGACGGAAGCCTGATCGTGCGCATCAAGGGCGCCACCTATGTTTTCGAGGGAAAGCCTCTTGCCTGCGAGGTCGAGAACGAGGCCCATGCCGAGCATCTGCGCGCTGGCAACTTCCAGACCGAGGAGGAGTTCGACGCCGAGCAGAAATTCCAGCGCCTGGCCGCCGAGCGCGAAGCCCGCCGCGCAGCCCAGGACGGCAAGGCCCCGTCCTCGCGCGGCACCTTCTCGCCCGGCGTGGGCCCGGACGATGAGGACGACCTGGATGGCGGCACCGGCATGCCCCAGGAGTCCGACTCCGCGCCGACCGGCCGCGTGCGCCGCGCTGCCCGCTCCTCCAACGTGACCGGCTGATCGCACCATGGCCAGCTGGGAGAACTGGATGCCTGAGCTGGTACTGGCTGCCCCCAAGGCGCCGGTACCGCTCATTCACCTGGCGTTGAACCGCGCCGCGCGCACCTTTCTCAAGGCAACGCGCGCCTGGCAGGAATGGCTGGAGCCCACGGACGTGACTGGCGAGGCCTTCGCCGAATACACCTTCGAGCTGCCCCAGGGCGCAGAGCTGCTGCGCTTGGAGCGCGCCACGCTGGCTGGGCGCCCGCTGGAGGTGGCGAAGGCGCGCGACCTTCCGGCCGATCCCTGGCAGCACGAGCTGCGCGGCAAGCTCTACCTGGTCACGACCAACCTGCGCGAATTCACTGTGCGCACGGGCAGCGCGGGCCGGCTGCAGGTCTACGCCTCGCTGATGCCGTCCCTGCGCGGCAACAGCGTGCCCGACGAGGTTGCCTCGCTCTACCATGAGGCGATCCGCGAGGGCGCCAAGGCCGAGCTGCTGGCCACCGAGGGCACGGACTACTACAAGCCCGACCAGGCCGGCGTGGCCCTGGCGTTCTTCCAGCGCGCCATGGATGACGCCACAGCCGACGTGTGGCGCTCCAACACCAGCCGCGGCTCGCGGGGGAGGGCATCATGGCTTTGACCGTGGCCCAGCTGCTGGACGATGCAGCGCGCGACCTGCAGGACAAAGGGCACATCCGCTGGACCCGCGTGGATCTGCTGGACTGGTTCAACGCGGCGCAGCGCGCCTTTGCCGAGCAGCGGCCCGACCAGATGGCCCAGCCGCGCGAACTGGTGCTGGCCGCCGGGTGGCGGCAGGAGCTGCCGGCCGACATGCTCACGTTGATCGACATCACGAACAACGCCAACGCCACGCAGCGGCGCATCACCAAGACCGACCTGTGGGTGCTGGACGCCGTGGCCGGCGCCTGGCGCTCGGGCTCGCCGGGCCGCGAGGTTCAGCACTACATGCACGACCTGGGCACGCCGCAGGAATTCCTGGTCTATCCGCCCGTGGTCGCCGGCACCAAGGTGCGCGCCATGGTGGGTGTCGCGGCTGTGGACCTGGCCGACGAGAATGGCACGCCCTCGGTTCCCGAGCGCTGGATGGACGCCGTGCGGCACTTCGTGCTGTTCCGGGCCTGGTCCATCGACGCCGAGTTCGGCGGCAACGCGACCATCGCGGCGGCGCACCGTGCGCTCTACAACGAGGCGCTGGGCATTCAGGCCCAGGCTGCGGCCACCACGGCCGTCGCCCAAAAGTGAACCAAGCCTGCCATCCTGGCGGGCATCTTCAATCGGGGCGCTGGAGTGCTCGAAGCCATAGGAGCCGTCATGGCTGGTTTCAGCACATCCCTCGCCAACGCGATCATCAGCGCCACACTGCGCAAGCAGGCCTTCCCGGCCATCCGCAACACCTTCTTCGCCCTGTTCACGGCCGACCCTACCGACGCCTTCACCGCCGGCACCGAGGTGGCAGCACCGTGGTACCAGCGCGTGGCCACGGGCGCCTTTGCCGCGCCGAACAACGGCGCCACCTACAACGCCGTGCGCGCGGAGTTTCCGCCCGTCACGGGCGCCCAGGTCACGGTCACGCACATCGGAATCATGGAAGGTGACTCGGCCACCGATGGAACGGCCACGCTCATGTATTCCGAGCCGCTGCCCACGCCGCGCACGCTGCAGATCAACGACGTGTTCCTGGTGGACAGCCAGGCCCTGACAGGCGACTTCACGCTGCAGCTGCTGTAAGCCATGAACAGGGGCGCACTCAATGGCTTCGCGCTGAACGGGCGGGCCTCCGATCCCGTGGTGCGCATCCGCGTGGACGCCAAGGGCTATGCCCGTGTGCGTGCCGGTGGCAGAGTGCTCGCCTATGCCGTGGTCCACTCGGCACCAGCTGCTGCGCTGACCGGCCCGCTGGGCCGCGTGCACGCCAAGCTCTCGGCCGATTCCTTGGCGCGCGCAGCTGTCGAGGGCGTGCTGGGCCGGGTCCATGTGCGCAGCCTGCTGGCCACCACGGGCCGCGCCATCGTCAAGGTCACGCTGCCTCCCGTGCGCGGGCGTGTGGCAGTCCAGGCACGGGCCAACGCCACGGTCACGGCCCATGTGCAGGCCCGCGTTGGCGTGGACGCGACCGCGAGTGCCAGCTTCAAGCCCCAGGCGCGTTTGCTGCGCCGTGGCCCTGTGCAATCCACGCCCACGGCGCGTGGCTCTGCCGATGGCCGCATCTACGTGCGCCGCTGGCTGCGTTCGCCTGTGGACGGCAAGGGTCAGGCCTTTGTCGTCACGCAGGGGCGGGTCGAGGCGCGTCTGGCCGCGCTGGTCCAGGCCAAGGCTGCGATAACGGCCCGTGGGCAGCGCCTGGTGCGCGCGCCGCTGCAGGCTCAGGGCGTGGCCTTCATCGAGATTGATCCCGCCGTGCACAAGCGCTTGCCCTTCGATGAGCAGGCGCCCGAATCCCGCACCTTCCTCGTGCCCGCAGGAATGACCACCTTCTACGTCACAGACCAGGGGCAAAGCATGTTCCGCACTTCCCCCATGCAGCCTGCGGACACGCAGGACTACGACATCGAGTTCGCCGACTGGTTTCCGCCAGGCGACGAGATTGTTTCCGTGCAGCTCAAGGTCCACCCGGCCATGCCCATGCCGCCGTCCTTTGCCTACGTGGGCCAGCGCGTGAAGGTCTGGATCTACGCGGGCGGCCTGAGCGGCCAGAAGTACCAGATCAGCGTGGCCGCCACGACCAACGACGGCCGCACGAAAGAGGTGGAGCTGATCGTGCCCATCAAGGAAAAATAGAAATGCCGCAGCTGTTCCTGAACAACTTCCAGACCCAGTTCATTGCCGACGTGCGCGCGGCGCCGCAGACAGGTGCCCCGGCCAGCGAGCTGGACTACGGCGTGCTGCGCGTGTCCGATGGCGCGGCCGGCGCGCTGCTGAATCCGCCCGCCGGCGGCTGGTACGTGCTGACAGCCTACAAGCGCAACGGCTCCCTGGAAACCGATTACGAGATCCTGCGCGTCACCGCCGTGGACAACTCGGTGATTGGCGAATGCCGCCTGACGGTGTTGCGCGGCCAGGAAGGCACGGCGCCCCGTGCCTACAACTCGGGCGACCTGCTGGAGATGCGCATGACGGCCGGGGGTATGCGCGAGGTGGTGCAGACCACGGATGAGCGCATGTCGAATCCGCGTGCACCGACCGGCGCGGCCGGCGGCGTGCTAGCCGGTCAGTACCCGAACCCCACGTTTGCCCAACCCATGGCCACGGCGGCGGATCTGCAGGGCAAGGTGGACAAGGTGCCCGGTAAGGGCCTGAGCGCCAACGATTTCACCGACGAGGCTGCGGCAAAGCTCGGCGGTGTGGCGACGGGTGCCACCAAGAACGCGACCGATGCCCAACTGCGGGACCGCAGCACGCACACGGGTGAGCAGGCGATAGCCTCCGTCACCGGCTTGCAAGATGCGTTGGACACGATGTTGAAGAAGTCCGGCGACACCATGAGAGGTAGTCTGAATCTCTATGGAAATGGCTTGAGGCTGACCGCTGATTTCAGTAGCAACGTGCTCTCTGATCGCCTCGCCTTTCAGTCGAACATTAACAATTCTTTGACCATCATTGGTGCGCTTCCGACTGGGACAGGGACGATCTCGGGCTTTCGCACGCATGGTGGGACAGACCCTGGTAATTCGGCTGTTGGGGATCTGGTTATTCTGGGAGGCCAAGAGGTCCGACTGAACTCCGGTGTTACGGGAAATGGCCAGTACCTTCCCATGACGTTTTACACCAGCGGATCAGAGCGGATGATTATCCGAACCAACGGTAATGTGGGTGTGGGCACATCTTTGCCGCTGTCCAAGTTTGTCGTTAGCAATTCGGCTCTTGTAGGTGGTGGTCCGCAGACTACTGGCAGTGGTGCCGACCCGAATTCCATCATGCGCTTGCAAGGGGGAAGTGTTGCGTTGGACTTTGGGGTGTATCAGTCTGGGGCCTTTTGGATACAGCCGCGAATCTATTCGGATTACACATTGAATCAATGGCTGTTCTTGAATCCTAATGGTGGTCCTGTCCTCGTTGGTAATGGGGGATTTGGTTACGGTCCTGGTGCCGGTGGCACAGTGACCCAGCCAACAAGTAAATCTACCAGTGTTGCTATCAACAAAGTTGCCGGAGTGATTACCACGCATAACCAAGCGTTGGCGCCTAACGCCGTGGCTGTTTTTTTGGTATATAACAGCATGGTTGGTCCCCTTGATGTCGTCAATTTGACATTAACTAATAGCGACGGGACAGTCGATTCGTCATTTTATAATGTTTGGGCTGTTGCCTATAACAATGGTTCATTTTATATTTGCTTGAAGAATATTTCATCGTCTGCCTTGGCACATTCGGTGCAAATCAATTTTGCAATTACTAAAGGTGCAGCAATCTAATGAAAATAAAGAGCGTTATTCGCTACGACAACGCCCATGCAATTGAGGTGACATGGCTTGATGATGAGGGCAATGTGGCACGTTGCCACATTTATGCCAACTCCCAAATGCAGGAGTTGCGCTCCGACCTCGGGGCGCAAGCGCCTGAGTACGAGTCTCTGATCGCAGCGGTCGAGGCTACTGAGGAGCCGCCACCACCGGCGGTAGTTCCCGAATCATGCACGCCCGCCCAGGGCTTGGTTGCTCTCTATGTACTGAGGGGCATCACTGAAGATGCGCTCAATGCGACCATTGAAGCCATCGAAGATGACGCCCTGCGCTATACGACTCGCATAGGATTTGCCAGGGCGACGGAGTGGAGGCGCCGCAGCCCCTCCATCGTGCTGATGGGCGAACTACTGAGCCTTTCTGCATCAGACCTTGACGCGCTTTTCAAGCATGCGGTGACCGTCGAGGTTTGAAATGGTGCCAAGCCTGCCAGGGTAGCAGGCCATGACCACCTACAAGCTGTCCGCATTCCCGGGCGAGGCGCCCAGCGTGTCCGATCGCGCGCTGGGCGCGAACTTCGCCCGGGAGCACTTCAATCTCTTCCTGCCCAGCTCCGAGTTCTGGCCGCTGGCCACCGACCGGCGCCACTCGGCATGCCTGGCCGGCACCCGCACGCTGCACCGCTTCGCGCGCGATGCCAGCGGCGCCGTGCAGCAGAACCCGGCCGCGCCCATCCGCTCCTGGGTGCAGGAGCTGTCCCTGGTCAAGGGCCAGATCAACGACGAGGCCACCGAGCGCACCTACCAGACCACCAACGATGGCAGCGCAGCGCCGCGTGCGCTGGACGTGCGCGGCAATGACCGGCTGCTGGGCGTGGTGCGCCCGGTCAAGCCCACGGTCACGCTGCAGGTGGTGGACGAGTTCACCACCGAGGAGGCCAAGACCTGGCTGTATGGCGACTTCGCCGAACTGGTGCGCGCGGACCTGCTGGCCACGGTGATCCAGCACGAGGGCCACCAGGAGGCGATCCGCTGGGATGCCAATGGCAAGGCCTATGCCGGCGCCACGTCCAACTACGGCCTGTCCCTGTCTACCGCCGTGGGCGCGGGGGCGTCGGCTGGCAACCTCTATGCCGTGGTCACGGCGGCCCGTGCGGCTGCGTGCGAGATGGACACTACACGCCTGGGTGCCGTCAAGACAGCCAGCGGCTGGGCCATCCCTTTGGCCGCCATGCCCTTCAGTTACCCGTTCCGCCGGCCCGCTCTGGTGGAGGCGCTGCAGCAGCATGAGTTTCCGGACACGGCCGGCGAGCGCTCCGGTGAAACTGTGCTCACGGCCGACCAGGCCGCCAAGCTGGCCGACCTGGTGGAGGAGGCCGTGGCCCCGGGCACCAAGTGCGCCAACTGGCGCAGCGAGCTGGACAAGCTGGTGAAGGAGTTCGCCGACCTGGGCCTGGCCAAGGCCTGGGCCACGCCGGGCGCGGCGCCCGTGAAGCCCAGCGAGCCCAAGGCCGCGCAGTACTACTTCGACTCCGACAACAACGCCCTCGAGCACGCCGACTGGGTGCAGTACAGGCGCGACCTGGAGGCCTACTACAAGGCCCTGGACACCTACACGGAAGGCAAGACGGCTGCCACATCCCAGGCGGCCAGCCTGAATGCCCGCATGGTTGAGATCCAGCAGCGCTGCAGCACCCTGGTGTCCAGCATCCAGACCCAGCTGGCCGGCCAGTACATCGCGGCCACGGGTGACACGGCCGTGATCGGCACCTGGCTGGACCAGTTGGGCGGCGTGGCCGAACTGGCGGGCAAGACTGTGGAGCGCGTGGTGGACTCGCGCTTCTACGTCGTGGCCTTTGTGACCGACTGGGGCGAGGAGTCCGAGCCGTCGCCCATCTCCGAGATGCTGGAGGTGGACCAGAACGACACCGTGACCATCCAGCGGCCCCAGGCCATGACGGGCGAGCAGCATGCCGCGCGCCACGTCGTGAAGTGGCGCATCTATCGCAGCAACGCCTCGGCCGCAGCGGCGGCCTGGCAGCTGGTGCAGGAACTGCAGATCTCCGTGGCCAGCTTCCTCGATGACAAGAAGGGCGAGGAGTTGGACAGTCTGCAGCCGCAGTTCACCTGGGCCGCGCCCCCGTACCGCATGGACAGCCAGTACGAGGGCGACAACAAGCCCAGCGTGGGCGCTAATCCCTACCTGCGCGGGCTCACGGGGATGCCCAACGGCATCATGGCCGGCTTCATCGACAACACCGTGGCCTTCTGCGAGCCCTACATCCCTTACGCCTGGCCCGTAGACTACCAGGTCACGACCGAGTGGTCCATCGTGGGCATGGCGGTGTTCGACCAGACCCTGTTCGTGGGCACGGCCGGCAATCCCTACTTCGTGACGGGCGCGCACTCGGCGCAGATGTCGGCCATCAAGCTGGACAGCAACCAGTCCTGCAGCGCGCGTCGCTCCATCGTTCCCGTGCAGGGCGGCGTGCTCTATGCCTCGCCCGATGGCCTGTGCCTGGCCAGCCCGGGCGGCGTGCAGGTGGTGACTCGGCAGCTGATCGCGCGCCAGGACTGGCAGCGCATGCAGCCGTCCAGCATGTTCGCGGCCGAGCACGAGGGCGTCTACTACCTGTTCTACGCCGGGGCCGGCGGCGGCTGCCTGGCGTTCAGCGCGCAGGACGGGGCCAAGCTGGGCCATACCGACCTGGGCGGCGCGACAGTGACGGCGGTCTGGGTGGACCGCTTCAACGACCTCATGTACGTGGCGCGCGGCCAGGACATCCTGGAATGCTTCACGGGCGATGCCCTGCGCACGGCGCGCTGGCGCACAGGCCTGGCCACCCAGGGCCAGCAGCTGCCGCTGGCCTGGGCCAAGGTCTACGGTCTGCAGGACGCCCAGCACCCGATCACCTTGCGCCTGTGGGGCGACGGCCAGCTGCAGCACACGGCCCAGTTCACCGACCTGCAGCCGCAGCGCCTGCCGCCCGGGCGCTGGCTGGAGCACCAGGTGGAGATCGAGGGCGCGGCCCGCGTCACCAGCATGGTGCTGTGCTCGACCACCGAGGAGCTGCGCAGCGTATGACCAACCGCAAGAAAATCGACACGGGCGCGGCCCGCCTGCCGGCCCTGGCCCGGGTCAACGTCCAGGACAAGGCCCTGTCCAACTGGATGCAGGCCGTGACCGAGCACCTGGAAGTGCGCTCCGGCGCCCGGGGCAACGAGTTCGAGCGCGGCGTGACCCTGCGCGAGCTGGTGGCCCTGCAGGGATCGGTGCAGGGCGTCACCCAGCTGCTGGCCACCGACAAGACGCCCGGCGAGGGCGAGATCGTCATCGACCTGGGCGGCGGGCTGTCGGCCACGGTGGCCGTGGAGCGCTTCGCCAAATCCATCATCGAATCGCGCCTGTTCAAGAGCCTGGCCAAGACCCTGGACGACCCCAGCCGCTTCGACCACCTGGCGCAGGAGATCCGCGACGAGCTGCTGCGCTCCATCGCCGACGAGGCCGCCAAGCGCGGCGCCGAGGTGCGCGAGCTGCAGACCGTGGTGCAGAGCAACGAGCGCAGCCTGGCCATGGCCGTGCGCGAGGTCACTGCCAGCCTGCGCAACGCCAGCGCAGGCCTGCGCGCCACGCAGGCGGCGTTCGCTGACGGCCAGCGGGCCATGGCCACCAACGTGCTGCAGCTGCAGGCATCCCTGGGCAACTACTACCAGGACGGCAAACCGGGCCGCGCCATGCTGGAGCAGGAGATGACGGTGTTGGCCGGCTACAGCGAAGGCCTGCGCGCGCAGTACACGCTCAAGGTGCAGGCGGGCGGGGCCCTTGCCGGCTACGGCATCGCGGCCGAGGAGGTCAATGGCAAGACCTCCAGCGCCTTCATCATCATGGCGGACAAGTTCGCCATCGTCTCCCCCAGCTACAACGCCGGCCAGATGAGCACGCCGCGGCCCGAAGACGTGGTGTTCGGCGTCGATGGCGACGGCATCTACCTGCAGCGCAACGTCTATCTCAAGGGCAACATGCGCATCGACGGGCTGGGCAAGAAGCTCGTGGACGGGCTGCGCGGCTCGGTGCTGCTGTCGGCCAGCGGCAGCTTCTGGAGCGATGCCACCGCGCGCCAGGCCGTCTGGCAGGCCCTGGGCAACAGCGGCAGCGCACCCAGCACCAACCACCTGATCGTGGGCGATGCCGTGACCATCACAAACGGTTCCAGCTTCACCCAGACCCGGCATTGGATGGGCGCGGCCTGGCTGATCCCGGCGGCCGTGCTCAACGGCGACCTGCTGGTGGACGGCACCGTGGCCGCGCGCAAGGTGGACACACGCGGGCTCACCGTGCGCGACAACGCCGGCAACGTCATCCTGGACGCCAACGGCCTGGACGCGCAATGGCTGCGCAATCTCAAGGCCGCCCAGGTCAACGGCCTGGGGCCACTGGCCACCAAGGACAAGGCCCGCATTGGCGACACCGTGGCGTTTCCGGACGGCACGACGATGAACACCAGCGACTTCATCAACCGGCTGCAGCGCATCACGTCCAACAACATCGGGGTGTTCATGGACACGGCGGCCATTGGTACGGCCTATATCGGGCAGGCGGCCGTGGGCACGCTCCAAATCAAGGGGGGCTCAGTCACCTCCATGGTCCAAGGTGAACAGGAGCCCGGTCGGATCATCTACATATCTCCTGGTGCCGAAATTGAACTGTGTCGATGCACCTTGCAGATGGCCGAAGGTGGCACAGGCGTAGCCATCATGGCATTTGCCAACGCCATGCCTCGAAATGGCGATGCAGGGCTGGGGTTGACCATATTCCGCGACAACAACGCAATGCGTTTCAGCGGGACTTCGATGCTTAATGGATTCCGGACAGCGGCCTATGTTGGCGCCTTTGAAAGCTGGCCACCTGCGGGCAATCTGACGTATAGATTAGTGGCCACTAACCTTGATGCAAACCGGGCCATAGAGGTCCATTTGTCGCACATCATGGCCACAGGGGGAAAGCGGTGAACCACTACGTATTGATAGGTGCCGCCGGTGACATCCTTGGCCGGGGGAGTACCAACGCGCCGCTGGCGGCAGTGCCAACGCCGCCAGGCGGGCAAGTGGTGCGGCTGGGCGACGATCTTGTCGCGGGAGGGCCGCTGTTTTTTGATGGGCACCAAGTGCGCGTGGCGGCCCCAGCCCCTTCTCCGTTTCATGTGCTGTCGAATTCAGGCGCCTGGACGCTGAATGAAGCTGCGGCCTGGGCGACCGTGCGCGCGGACCGCGACCGGCGTATCGCCGCCTGTGACTGGCGTGTGACTCGGGCGCAAGAGGAGGGCCGGCGCCTGGAGCCTGAGTGGATGGCCTACCGCCAGGCCCTGCGCGACATCACCGACCAGCCCGACCCGCTCACCATCGTGTGGCCCACGCCGCCGGCCTGATGCGTGCCAAGCCTGCCAATGTGGCAAGCATGCTGGACTACGACACGCTCGCCATCTACGCCTTCCTGCGCATGCGCATCCCTGGCCTGTTGAGCACCGAGGGCGCTGTGGGCATCGGCTGGAAGCGCGGCGGGGGGCTGGTGGCCGGGGCCGTCTTCGAGCAGCACAACGGCCGCACCGTGTGGGCGCATGTGGCCATCGACGCCCCGCTATCGCGCCGCTTCCTGCGCGCGTTTCTTGACTACCCGTTCGCTGTGTGCGCGGTCGATGCGCTGCGCGGCTACGTGCTCGCTTCCAACACCAGGCTGCGTGCACTGGCCCACCGGCTGGGCGCCGTGGAGGAAGCGGTGCTGGCAGGCGCAGCGCGCGACGGCGGCGATGTGGTGGTCTGCACCCTTTGGAGAGGAAAGCTGAAACATGACACGCTGGCACAGCACTGAATTTGATTTCCTGCCCGAGCAGGCATTCCGACCTCGGCCCGGGGGCGGCATGACGTTGGAGGGTGGCGGCGCCTCGACCCCAGCACCCGATCCGCGACTGGTGGAAGCGCAGGTGAAGAACCTGGGCATCCAGGACGACATGATCCAGCAGATCATCGGCAATGCGAACGACATGGCGCCGCTGCAGAAGGAGCAGACGCAGTTCGCGCTGGACACCTCGCGCACGGCCTGGGAGCAGTCTCAGGCCGACCGCGACTATGCGCTGGGGCGCCGCGACAAGCTGACGGGCCTGCAGGACACCATGGTGGAGGACGCGCGGACCTTCGACACGGAGGGCAAGCGCGAGGAGCTGGCGGGCCAGGCGGCTGCCGATGTCTCCAACGCCTATGAAAGCGCCAAGCGCACACAGGGCGCGGAAATGGCCCGCATGGGTGTCAACCCTGCCGATGGCAAGTATGGCGCCGGGTCCAATGCCTTGGTTGCCAGCGAGGCACTGGCCACTGCCGCCGGAAAGAACTCGGCCCGAACCGCTGCACGCGCGGAAGGGCGGGCGCTGACGGATCGGGCCTCGAATGCGCTGGCCGGCTATCCCGCCATGGGCATGCAGACGACGGCTGCCACGGCCGGCTACGGCACCTCGGGTCAGAACATCGCCAACACCGGCCTGGCTGGCCTGAACTCAGGCTACGGCCAGGCGGCGGGCATGGCAGGCAATGCCGGCAACAGCGCGGCCAACATGTGGGGGCAGCAGTCCCAGGCCTATCAGCAGTCCCAGGCCACCAGCGGCGCCGGAACGGGGGCCATCGTGGGCGCGGGCCTGTCTGCTGCGGCCATGTTCTTCTGATGCGGGCCGCAGACATTGCCGACAGCGTGGGCCAGGCGATTGCCGGCCGGCGCGCTGCGCTGCAGTTCAGTGGGGGCAAGGACTCGCTGGCATGCCTGTACCTGCTGCATCCACTGGTGGAGCAGGGCCTGCCGGTCTACTGGCTGTCCACGGGTGACACCATCCCGGAAACACGCGCGGTTGTGGACCAGGTGCGCACGTGGGTTCCAGATCTGCGTACCGTGCAGACGGACGTGCTCGCCTGGAAAGCAGCCCATGGCATCCCGAGCGACGTGACCACGGCGCAATCGAGCTGGATCGGCCAGGCCTACGGCATGAGCGACACGCCGCTGGTGGGCCGCATGGACTGCTGCGTGGCCAACCTGATGCAGCCCATGCACCAGCGCATGCTGGCCGACGGCATCGAGGTGGTGATTCGCGGCACCAAGCTGGCCGACACGGGGCAAGTGCCGGCGCGCGGCCCAGGCGATGCCTACGAGGTTTTGCTGCCCCTGCTGCACTGGAGCCATGACCAGGTGTTCCAGTTCCTTCAGGCGGTGGGTGCCCCGCGCAATGCCGTCTACGACACCTTCCGCGCCATCAGCGCGCCCGAATGCCTGCACTGCAGCGCATGGTGGGACGACGGCAAGGCCGCCTATCTCAAGCAACTGCACCCCGACAAGGTGGGGCAGTACCGAGCGAGTCTGCAGACCATCCGCGCCGAGCTGGCGCGCCGGGTGCAGGAGTTGGACAGCGAATTGAAGGAGTGCGAACAATGAATTTGGGAAGTGGTTTCGCTGCGGGCCTGGCACAGGGCCAGCAATTTACGCGGGGCATTGCTGATGCCTATCGCGCCGGTCAGCAAATGAACGATACGCGCGACCAGGCTGCGCAGAAAGAGGCGTTGAAAGGCATTGCCAGTGCCACAGCCGTGGAGTCCACGGGCTACACCGCCGACCAGGGCAAGGAGCTGGAAGGCCTGGCCGCCAACGGCTACAAGATCGACTTTGACGGCGCGCAGAAGGCCTATGTCGCGCGCAACGATGCGGGCGACACCAAGACCATCGCCATGCAGGGGGTGACCGACTTCATGGGCGAGCGTTCGGCGGGGTCGATGAGCCGCGAGCAGCAGGACAGCACGCGCATGCTGGCCATGGCCGACGTGATCGGCCGTACCGACCCAGAGCGCGGCCTGCAGATGCGCCAACAGCTCACGCTGGGGGCGCACGATGTCAAACGCCAGGCTAGAGAGATGAAGCAATGGCAGCAGGATGACGAAGTGGGGCGCATCGAGGGCGAGCAACGAAAGCAGTTCCAGGCATCATTGATTGACCAGAGCGGCAAGTCACGCGAAGCGACGATGGACGACCACCTTGCCCATAGTCAGCGCCGTATAGCGGCGCTGACACAGGCTGGGCATCTCAAGGCTGCGGACCAGGCTACCCAGGATTTGATGGCGCAGTCGCACATCAAAATCCAGATGGATACAAAAAGGCGTCAGGAGGCATCTGACAAAGCCGCTGCTGGCCTGGCGGTGGGCGACTATGCCCCGCTGATGGAGCTCTACAACCGCTATGTTCCCAGTGGCTACAAAATTTCCGGCATCGAGGCGGGACAGGGAGGGGCTTTGCAGATCAAGCGCACAGACCTGAATGGCCGGGAGGCGGCGCCAGTCACTCTTAAGGACAGTGGCGAGGCTCTTGGACTTCTCAAGTCCATGGCCAGCCCGGCGGCGCTGTACCAGTATTCCCAGGGCGAGTTCCAACGCAGCTTGCGTCCGAGCCGAGAAACCGTCCCGAGCGGCTTGCCGTATGGCGCTTCCAGGTAGCGCGGCGCTGATTCTGCAACCCAGGCCAAGGCCCGCTTCAGCGGGCCTTGCCGTTTCAGGAGCCCGGGTGCCGCTGCCTGCCGTGCCAAGCCTGCCAGTCTGTGCTTCTTGCCAAAAGGGGATCAGATGAGCAGCAAGAAGTACAAGCGCGAAAGGCTGGACCAGCCGAGCAGCCGGGCCTACGAGCCAGAGGCATTCGAATTGCTGGACGGGCTGGATGTGACCGGCATCGGTGCCGGCGCACGCTACCGGCCCGTGCCTGCCCAACCGCCTGCACAGCCGCAGGAGCGCAGCTGGGGTGAGGCGATCGCGGATGCCGGCGTGCAAAGCGCTGAAGGGGTGAATACAACCTTGGGCAGCGTTTTCAACCTCTTTTCGCCCTCATCCGGTGTTGCGGATTTTTTCCGCAGCAATGGCGAGCATTGGCGCAAGGCACAAAGCCCCGTGATGCAGCGCAAGCTGGCCGAAGCCGAAAAGGTGATCAGCGCGGCGGACCAGGATTCGATCATCGAACAATCCATCGCGGCAGCGCGGGCCTACAGCTCGGACCCCGTACTGATCTCGCGCTTCATCTTCACGAATCTGCCCAGTGTGCTCCCGGGCCTTGGCGCGTCGAGGGTGGGGCAGATTGCCACGCTGGCCGCAGGAGGAAGCACTGCCCTGGCGGCTGCGGCCGGCACCACCATGGCAGGTGCCACGGAGGCACTGATGAATGCGGGAGGCGCCCGTGGAAAAGCCTTCGAAGAGGTCCGCGACACGCTGCGCAAGCAAAACGTTCCGGAAGACGAGGCGGTACGGATCGCCCTCGGCAAGTCGGTGTTGCCTGCTGCCATAGGCAGCTTGACCGGCTTGCTGCCTGGCAAGCGCCACATCGAGCGTGCTCTGGCGGGCAGGGGACATGCCGTGACCGGAGCACTGGCATCGGCGATGCTGGGCAAGCAGCTCGATGACGTACTGCCCCAGATGGCGACAAACCACCAGGCTGGGGAGGTCGATGGGCGACCGTTGTCGCGCAATGTCGGACGCACGGCGGCGGAGGCCGCTGTCAGCGGCCTGCCGCCTGCGGGCGTCGCTGCCATCGCCGCCAGGCGCAGCCGGGCCCAAGGGGGCAAGGCGGGTAGTGAGGGCGATGCAGCGCTGCCCATCACCAGCCCGGAATCTGCAAGCCCGTCGCGGCCCGGATCGCCGGTACCTGTGGACGCAGGCCCGGCTGCCATGGAAATCTCCGCAGGTCCTGCCAAGATGGACAAGGCTGTCAGCACGGTACCTGCAGCATCCGGTCGTGGAGCCGATGGCGACGCCAAGCCGCAAGGCGCCAGGCAACGCGGGCCAGTGCCGGCCGATGCCTTTGCTAGTGGCGATGCGCCGGCCTTCGATCCAGCTACGGTGCAGGCCCGCAATTGGCTGCAGTTCGTGTCCGAGCGCGGCGAGAACATCGGCAGGCTGCGCAGGGGTACACCTGCCTGGGAATTGCTGCAGGACGATTGGAAAGCCGTGCAGGCTGCACGCAGGGAAGCCTCGGCTGACCGCACAGCGCCCGTGGAGGATGCCACGGTCCGTGCACCGGGCGACGAGAATGCGCCCGCCGCCCCTGTCGCTGAAGACAGCGCACCGGTCCCGGGCAGCGAGAAGGCATCCATGCAACCTGCCCCGGGTGTGCGGCGGAGTGGGGAGGCTACTGCGGATGAGGCTTCTGGTGCACAGGACTCCTCCGGGCCGCCTGCCGCTGCGGCGCAACGGCCCCATCCGGGTGGAGAACTGCCCGCCGCGTTGCCAGCTGCAGTGAAGGTCGGTGCGGGCGATGGCGCCTCGGCACCCGATACAGCGCCTGCTGCGGTACAGCCAGCTTCGCGCCAGGATGCAGACAAGAGTGCAAGCCCGGCGCCTGATGCCTCCATGGGCAACGTGAAAGAGGTGGCTGATGCCATCAGTGCCTCATGGACCAAGGGACCTCCGGTGCGCGTCATGTTCGACCTGAAGGAGCCCCGCCTGGCGCAGGCAATGCGTGATGCCGGCCGGGAACCGGGGGCCGATGGCGGCACGCAGGGGCCGCGCGGTTTCTATGCCGATGGTCAGCTCCACCTGCTTGCCAATGCAAGCCATACGCCGGCCCAGGTTGCGCGGGTCGTATACCGGCAGGCGCTAGGCCAGCATGGTCTTCAGGGGGCGTTTGGCGAAGGGATGGATGCCGTGCTCGACCAGATCGTCGCAGCGCGCCCGCGCGATGTGCGTGAGAAGGCCCAGGAGCACGGACTGGCCGAGGGCCGGGAGGGTCGGCGTGCCGCCGCCCAGGATGTGCTGGCGGCCATGGCCGAGCAGTCGCCGCAGGCGGGGTTCGTTCGAAAGGCTGTCGAGGCGGTCCGCTCGCGGCTGCGTGCTCAACTGCCATCCATCAGGCCCATGGCGATGTCCGATGCCAGGATCATCGAGGACTTCATCCTGCCTGCCCGCGACTGGGTGCGGCGGGGCGGGCAGCCTGCTGGCAACGGCCTGCCCGCCGCCGTCGCTGCGCCACGCGCCGAAGCCGATGCGCAGCGGCAGAGGGTGGACGCGCAGGCCCGCACCGGCATGGACAAGGGCGAGTTCGGCGATGTGGGCTCCAGGCAGTGACGCGGGGCCCGTGGCAGGAATCGCCGACCCGGGGCGTTGCACACCATGACGACATCCATTGAATCCGTCAGCCCGCCTGAGGACTCGGCGGCGCAGCTGCTGGAGTGCGAGCTGCTGGAGATTGCCGAGCAGGAGCTTGGGCTGAGCGGCCCGCAGGCCTTGTCCGTTGCCCAGGCCATGTTGCGCGGGTTGCGAAAGCGCTATGGCGGCATGCGCATGGGCGCACGCGGCGCCGCCATCTACGTGCCCGCGCCCAGCAAGAAGGAGCGCAACGAAGCCATCCGCCAGGAATTCAACGGGGTCAACCGCAAGCAGTTGCAGACCAAATATGGACTCCAGCGGGCTCAGCTGTACCGCATCCTGGGCAAGCGGCCAGGCGCGGTTCGCAACGGTGTTTCCCCTCCGGAGACATCGCTTTCCGTAGAGGGCTGAGCCGTGCAGCGCAGCGGCGGACGGCGACCGCTGCTGCGCCTGGCATGTGCTTGAAAACAGTCTCATTTGTCGGCAGGAAATGAGACGCGAGGACAGAGAAACTGTCTGAACACGCCCAGCAGGGCGCAATGGAACCCAAGGATACAGGCGGTCTTTTTCCTATGTTCACCCACTCGAGAAACAACACCTTCAACACTGCGGCCCCGGTCGCAGGCTTGCCGGATGCAGCGGACGGTTGTATCCGCAGCCAGACGGCCGCCACCAGAGCGCGCGCCTGATGCTTCAGCTCGAATCCATCCTAGCCTCCCGCCTCAAGTCGTTGCCGGCCTTCGGGGGCTGGCACGTCAGCGGAGCCAGCGAGTCCGTCGACCGCTCGGCTGTGCCTGCTGCGCAGGTGCGCATGGCATCTGCCACAGGGGTGGCCGCCATGAGGACCGCGGCGCAGTTGCAGCCGACCTGGGTTGCCGCGCTGATGGTGCCGCGCGGCGCACAGGCTGCCGCCGCGCTGGGCGAGGCACTCGGGGCCTTGGTCGAAGCACTGCACAACTGGTCGCCGGGAGCGGTCGATGACCGCTTCTGGACCCCCTTCCAGTTCGTCTCCATCCAGGAGGCGGCTTTTCCCGACCCAGGCCTCGTGGGGTACGAGGCCGCATTCACCACCACGGCCCTGTTTGACGGCCAGCCGTGATTTCTTACCTTTGATTGGAGCAGCGACATGCCGATTGCACACCCGAAAAATGACTACCAGATTCCGCGAGGCCGCGTCTACATCGACCTCTATGACGCCAACGAGCAACTGACGGGCGAGATTCCCATGGGCAACTGCCCTGGCTTCACCCTCACCGTCGCGGCAGAAAAGGCTGAGCACTTCAGCAGCGAAGAAGGCATGTCCGAGAAAGACGGCAGCTGGCCCATCAAGGTCACCCGCACCGGCGCCCTGACCTGCGACAACATCAGCGCGCGCAATGTGGCCTCCTGGCTGTCCGGCACCCATGCGCTGAAGACACAGGACGCCACCCCCGTGGACAACGAGAGCCGCGCCGTGGTACCCGGCCGCCAGTACCAGCTGGGCGCCACCGCTGCCAATCCTCTGGGCGTTCGCAACGTCTCCACCGTGTCCATCAAGAGCGAGGACGGTCAGACCAGCTACGTCGCGGGCCGCGACTACAACCTGAGCCTGGAGACCGGCCGTGTCCAGATCATCGAAGGCGGCCAGATCGCCGCCGGCAAGGTGGTCTTCGGCTACACGCCCGTGGCCGGCCAGTTCGAGTCGGTGATGACGGGCGCCAAGTCCGACATGACCTGTGCGATCCGCATCGTGTCCGACAGCGCTGCCGGCCTGGACAGCGACTGGTACATGCCGCTGGTGGCGCTCACGCCCACGGGCGAGATGCCTCTGATCACCGAGGACACCAAGCCCGTGAGCATGCAGTTCTCGCTGGAAGTTCTCAAGGGTCCCAACGCGCAGGCCATCTACCGCGACGGCCGTCCCGTGTCCATCCCCTGATGTGAACCATCCCACCTGGCCGCGTGCCGGGTGGTTCGCCCTGCCGCCTGGACAGGCGGCAGCGCCAACCAGACATGCCTACAAAAGAACCCTGAATCATGGACGAGAAACCCATTTCCATGCTCACCCGCGCCAAGGACGCCGCAGAGAAGGCGTTCGATAGCCTCAAGGCCAAGGCAGCCGAGGTGGGCACATCAATGCTCCAGAGTTTTGGTGCTGCGGCCAGGTCTGCTTTCGACAGCGCGGCCAAAGCGCTCAGCAATTTCCAGACGGTGATGGACGGTGTGCAGGCCGTGTTGCAAAGTTTGGCGGACAAGGGCGCCCAGGGAGCCCAGTCCTTCATGGCGCTCGGCACGGCGGCCGGCTCTGCGGTGAGCGGGATGGTGAGCCGGGGCGCGGCCTCGTTGGACAGTCTTGCCACCAAACTGTCCGAGGTGGGGGCATCCATGCTCAAGGGCTTTGGTGCTTCGGCTGGAGAGACCTTCAAGAATGCCGTCACGGCTGCGGCGGATTTCGAGTCGGCAATGGACCGTGTCCAGGTCGCCACCGGCAGTTCGGCCGAGGAGATGGCCGCGCTGACCAAGGCGGCCACGGATGCCGGACTCACCACGCAGTACTCGGGCGTGCAGGCTGCCGGCGCGCTGGAAAGCCTGGCCCAGGCGGGGTTGACGGCCCAGGAGAGCATCGCCACTTTGCCGGCGGTTCTGAGCCTCGCGCAGGCCGGCGGCATGGAACTGTCCGCCGCCAGCGAAGCCGTGACCAAGGCGGTCTCGGGCATGGGCCTGCAATTCGAGGATGCAGGGCGCGTGGCGGATGTGCTGGCCAAAGGGTCGGTGCTCACCGGCACCAGTATCGGCAGCCTGGCCGAGACCCTGGGCACGGTGGGCCCTGCTGCCGGACGCGTGGGACTGAGCCTGGAGAGCACGGTGGCCATGATCGGCCAGTTCTCGCAGGCTGGGACCGATGCGGAGAAGGCCGGCTCGGCGTTCAATACCATCCTGGGCCAGTTCGCGGATCCGGCCAGCGCGTTCCGCAAGGAGCTGGGCGAGGCCGGCATTGTCACCGACGATTTCGAGCAGGCATTGCAGCAACTGGCCGGCAAGGGCCCGGAAGGTGCGCAGGCCATCAAGGCACTGGGGACGGAGGCCGGTCCCGTGCTGTCCGGGCTGCTCAGCCAGGGCATGGGCTCACTGAATGCTCTCTCCACCACGCTGGGCAATGCCTCCGGCAGTGCCGCCGACATGGCAGCAACCATGTCGGACAACCTCAATGGCTCGGTCAAGGGGTTCGGAAATGTCTGGGAGGGTGTCAAGACCGCGCTGGGCACGCCCGTGTTGCCTGTTCTCAAGGAGGCGGTGGATGCGGTGGCAGAGGGCTTCCGCACTGCCGTTGCTGACGGCGCCATCGGGCGCTTCGGCGAATCGATTGCCGCAGCCTTCCGCTCCGGCCTGGAATTCGCCAAGGGCTTCATTTCCACGATCGATTTCAAGGCCGTGGGCGAAAAGCTGCAGGCCTTCGCGGACCAGGCCAAGGACGCCCTGACGCGGGTGCAGGAGTACGGCACGAACACCGGCAACGTGCTGAAGATTGCCTGGGGCACGATGAGCGCTGGCGTCAATGGCGTAATGACCGTCATCTATGGCCTGGGCGCGGGGTTCGCCGAGATCGCCAGCGCTGTCATGACCGGAGTGGCGAAGTTGCGCGAAGGTCTGGCCGCCGTGACGTTCGGCCAACTGTCCCAATCCTTCAAGCTGGCCGCGCAGGACGCCGAGGTGATGGCGGGCGGCTTCGGGGCTTCGGCCCAGGCCATGCGCGACAAGGCCGCCGAGTCCCTGCAGGCCGTGGCCGATGCCGCGCAGACGGCGCGCAATGGATTCACCGGCCTGGTGCAAGGCTCCCAGGAGGCCAGTACGGCGAGCGGCGAATCGGAGCGCGCCTTCCGGCAGATGGCTGCTTCCATCGAGGAGACCGGCCGAAAGAGCATGGAAACCAAGGTGGCGCTGGAGAGTACGGCTACGGCGACGGCCACCGCGTCACAAAGCGTCAGCCAGTTGCGTGCCGAATATCGGCAACTGATGGAGGCGGGCAACCTGCAGGCCGCTGCAGAGAAGCTGGAGGAAATCAACAAGATCCAGAAGGCGCTTCCCGAGTCCGCTCAGAGCGCGCAGCAGGCAGCCAAGGCGGTGGATGAAGCCTATACGGGCCTGGACAAGGGCAAAGCCTCCTTGCAAGGCCTCAAGTCCGAGGTGGACAAGACAGGGAAAAGCACCAGGGACCTGAAAGATGCTGCCGACAAGACGAAAGGCTCGAACGATCAGGTAACCCGTGCTGTGAACGACCAGCGCACTGCACTGGAGCGCTTGAATGCCGAGCGTGAGCGAGAGATCGCCGCGCAGGAAAAGGCCAACGAGCTCAAGGAACGAGAGCTGGAGCTGTACCGAAAGAAATGGAATATCGACAAGGAAGGCCACAGCCTGAACACCGCAGGCGAGCGAGTGGCACTCACCATTCTTTCGCGCACGGCCGTGCTCGAAATGGCCAAGGGCCAGGGGCTGGATGACGCGGCCGCATTGCGCGTCGTGGACCAGTTCGAGCAGCAGTACGACAAACCCGCCGGCATTTTCGGCGGGATCCAGGGCGGCGTGAATCCGAACGAGGTGAACAGGGCTATCGCCGATGCTGTTTTGCAGCAGGCGAGGGACAAGGTTGCCCAAGCGCAGAGGGCACCGCTGGAGTCTCCCACCAACACGTCCACGGTTGGGGCCGCAGCTCGGGTCATCGACCTGCGGATCAACGGCAGCTCGCTGGGCAATGTAAGGACCGACGCCGATGGCGAACGGGCGATCGAACGCCTGCTGTCGGAGCTTGAGCGAAGCAAGAACCTTTCCGGAATATGACGATGACAGCCAAGAACCACCTATTGGGAACGCTTGAGATTCCCCGCGGGATGACCTGGATGGATGAATTCACATGGTCCGCCGTGGCGCGCAGTACGGCGCGCAGCATCACGGGGGCGCTGATCGTGGACGAAGCCGGCAAGTCTGCGGGACGTCCGATCACTCTGGAGGGGGATGAGTCCCATGGCTGGATCCGCCGCGCCACCTTGCTCGTGCTGCTGCAGATGGCTGGCGCCGCAGGCCAGGTCTACAGCCTGCGGCTGGCGGATGGCCGCGCCTTCGACGTGCAGTTTTCCGGCGACGAACCCATCACGGCCCGGCCCGTCGGCAGGCCCGAGCTTCCCGCGCTCGCCAATCCCTATGTCGCAACGTTGCGGCTCATCACAGTTTGAGGAGTTGAAAATATGACAGTCAGAGACGGCGATATCCGCCTGCTCGAGTCCAAGGTCATGACCGATGACCCCAATGGCGGCGGCGGCCCCACGGGCAACGTCATCGCCTGGGGCAAGAGCAATGGCATCTTCGAGGACATCACCGAAGTGGACCGCGCCGGCGGCGACGTGAGCATCCGTCAGGTGCATGCGGCCGTGCAGACGCCGACGACCGAGGCACTGATGGATACCAATATCATCGTCTCGGCAGTACCCAGTGATCCCAACGTATCCATCACCATAGCGGCCTGTGGTGTGTTCGCGCGCCGCTCGGAGATCGCGGCAGCCATCGCCGCCTACCTGATCCCGGGCACGGAGTGGAGCGGTTTCCTGCTGGAAAACCACGTCCAGGGACAGGCCTCGATCAAGATATTCCATCGTCCCGGAACCCCTGCACCGACCATTGGTCGCACGCTGATCCTCGTCCACAACGAGGGTCTGGCCAGCCAGGTGCTGCAATACGTGCGTGTGCTGCGCGCGGAGACGGAGACGCAGACCTTCACACACAGCGGCAACGGCTTTGTGGACTATCAGGCCAGTGTCACCACCTGTGAGGTCACCCCCCGGCTGCGCAGCGCGTTCCCCGGCACGGCACCCAACCGCAACTATGTCCTGGACACCACGAAGACTCGCATCCGGGACACCACCGTGGCGGATGCGGCCAGCTTTTTCGGTGCCCAGCCGCTGACCGCTGCCGCACAACTGGGCGAGAGCATGCTGCGCGTGGCCGGCATCCATACCCAGCTGGTGCCCAACTCGCGTACCGAGACAGCGGCTCTGGATCAGCGCCCGGCCGGCGTGCGGCAGTTGGTGCTCGCTACCTCGCCGCGTGAGATCCGGGTGCCCAATTCCCCGCATACCAGGCGAATTAAGGTAGGCCAGGAAAACCGTGGTTTCAGCTGGGTGGCCATCCTCAAGCCCTTTCCGGCGCCCGGCACGCTTGTGGTGTCCTTCCAAGTGATGGGCGTCTGGTACACCGCATCCGACAACGGGCAGGGCGGGCTGACGGGCTCGGCCGTGGGCACGGTGAACTATGCCAATGGCTCGGTGTCCGTGACGCTGCCCGCTTTGCCTGATGTGGGCAGCTCCATCATCTTCCAGTGGGGCGAGGCCTCGGCCTTCGTCAACCGCTCCAGCGCCACGGGCTGGCGGCTGCCCGAGCACGCCATGCGCCTGCCGCACCAGGGCATCAAGCCGGGCTCGCTGGTCATCAAATGGACCTCGGGCGGCGTGCTGCGCACGGCCACGGACAACGGGCAGGGCGACCTGCAGGGCGCTGCCACGGGCGAGATCAACTACGCCTCGGCCGCGCTGCTGCTGCGCCCGCAATTCATGATCGACGCGGGCGGGCAGTTCGCGATCGAGTACGACTACGCGATGGTCATCAACAAAAACGTGGCGGTCACGCTGGATGCGGGCGGCTACGGCACGATCACCCTGGACACCATCCCCGCGCCCGGCTCCGTGGCTGTGGCATGGATCACCGTGCGCAATCTGTCGGCCAGCTCCGGCGCCTCGTCTGGCGGCACCTCGGCCTCGAAAAACGGCGGCAGCGGCAAATTCAGCTACCTGCCCCAGGTGCCCCCGGCGCCTGCGCCCGTCATCACCTCGCGTGTGCCTCTATCCGATGGATCGACCACAGGCAAGTACATGGCCCAGGGCGGCGCGCGCGCCAGCGGCGGGGCCGTCTATATCGAGGTCGGCGCCACCAGCTCGCCCACGGGTAATCAGTACGTGCCGCCCGATGTCGATGGCGTGGTCTGGACGGATGCCGAGTACACGGCGGGCGTCAAGTCCATCGGCGGCGTGGATTACCGGCGCTGGGGCGCCTGATCAATTAAGGGAGAAAAACCATGGCAGAAGTATCAGTGGGCCGCGTATCGGGCGGCGTTGTCATGCAGACAACAAGGACATCGGCAAGCTCGTCTTCGACACACAGCCGGTCCAGCTACCAGACAAGCAAGACCCAGGACACGGTGCGCCACCTGTTGACGGATGACGGCCGGGGCACGTTCGGCCCGGACGGCACCATCAACTACGCGGGCAAGTTCCTCAACATCAAGTTCGTGCAGCTGGACAGCAAGACCGAGGGCTACAACAGTGACTACGAAAACGCCCTGAGTTTTGAAGAAACCACGATGGGCGGCAATGGCAGCGACCCCAGCTTCTCCACCATGTCCAAGGGCGGTGACCGCTGCGATACCTCGGTGAGCGAAGAACTGCTGGCGGCCAGCACGGTGACGGTGACTTACGCTGAGGACTTCACCAGCGCGCAGCACCATGTGATGAATTTCACACCGGAGCCCGTGGTGCTGGACCTGTGCCCCTACACCACCGACTACATCGTGCCGGGCAGCGTGCGGTTTCGGTGGATGGGCCATGTCTACGAGGACTACGACGGCGTGCTGGTGCGCGACCGCACGTCCACGGCGCTGGGCATCGTGGCTGGCGCGCTGGACTACTCCAGCGGCGTGGCGCGGATCTTCGACTATGTGGTCGATGGTCCGGCCACCGACCTGGTGGTCGAGAGCCTGTGGACCGTGCGCCAGAACTGGACCACGGCCAGCATCTTCATGCGCACGGCCGCCGCGCCCATCAAGCCCTCCGGCTTTGTCATGAACCTGTCCGATGCCACGGGCGAGCAGATCACGGCCTCGGCCGGCATCGACGGCGTGATCTCGGGCACACACCTGCGCGGCAAGATCGACTACCAGAGCGGCGTGGTCGAGCTGCAGTTCGGCGACTATGTGCTGGACACCTCGCTGACCGCTGCCCAGAAGACCGAGTGGTGGTATTCGGCTGACGACATCGGGGCCGTGCAGCCAAACCGCATCTGGCGCCCCTGGCCCGTGGACCCGACCACGCTGCGCTACAACAGCGTCAGCTACTTCTACTTGCCGCTGGACGCTGATGTCATCGGCCTGGACCCGGTGCGCCTGCCGCCCGATGGCCGCGTGCCCATCTACCGGGTGGGCAGCTACATCGTGATCGGCCACACAGGCCAGGTCGGCCCCGTCACCGTGACTAACGGCCAGGTCATCAACTGTGGCCGCGTGCGGCTCTCGCGTGCCTATGTCATCGGCGCCGATGGCCAGCGCATCCAGCAGGGCTGGAGCGTGGATCTTGAGTCAGGCAAGATCACGGTTAGCGACATCACGGGCTGGGCCCAGCCGGTCACGTTCCAGCACCGCATCGAGGAGATGGCGCGCGTCAGCGATGTGCAGATCAACGGCATGCTGGCGATCACCAAGCAGCTGAGCCACGAGTTCCCTGTGGGCAGCGTGGTGTCCAGCGCGCTGATGGCCGGAACGCTGCGCGCGCGTGTCAGCCTCATGTTTGATCAGGACAACTGGGGCAACCGATGGCAGGACACGGTGGATGGAGCCGAGGCCCTGGCCAGCTACAACGACACCATTGCTCCTCTCATCGTGACCAACGCCGGCGCGCTGCCCGAGCGCTGGATGTGCCGCTTCACCAGCGCCACGACGTTCGAGTTCATCGGAGAGCACGTGGGCAACCTGGGCCCCGGCTCCACGAATGCGGACTTCGCGCCCATCAACCCCATCAGCGGCGTGCCCTACATCACCATCCGCGCCCTGGGCTGGGGCCAGGGCTGGCGCGCAGGCAACGTGCTGCGCATCAACACCGAGGGCGGCATCGCACCCCATGCCCTCATCCGCACCGTACAGCCCAGCGAGGCTGTGGCCGACGACTACCAGTTCGAGCACCTGGTGCGCGGCAGCGTCGACCGTACCTGACTTTTTGGAGATCACCCATGGCAACCCTTGTCGATACCAGCGTCAAGCACTTCCTCTCATCAATGTATGGCGCGCCCGTGCAAAACGGCCAGGCTGGCAGCAAGATCGCTGTCCTTGACGCCTGCCTTCTCACGGGCTTCGGCCTGCGCGCGGCCACGCGCATCACCGTGGCGGCCGGCGTTGCTTCGGTGGAGTTCTCGGTGGGCACGGCGCTGCCTCCGCCTCCGGACAGCGTGCTTCTGATCGAAGGCGCCGCGCAAGCCCTGCTCAACGGTGAACAGCGCGTTTCCGAGTCGGCCAGTGGCCTGTTCAAGTTCCGCACGGCCGCGCCTGACAGCGTTGACACAGGCGCGAGCATCACGTTCAAGTACGCGCCACTGGGCTGGGCCAAGGTTTTCAGTGGCACGAACCAGGCCGTGTATCGCTCCACCGATTCGCAGAGCTACGGTATGCACCTCTATGTGGATGACCGCGACACCAGGTCGACCGCCATGCGAGGTTACGAGAGCATGTCGGCCATCGATGTGGGTCAGGGGCCGTTTCCGACCGCCATCCAGCAGGCTGTGGGGTTGTATTGGGGCAAAAGCACAGTCGCAAGCTCGGCGGCGGTACGGTGGTGCCTTGTCGGCGACACGCGGTTTTTTCTCGAAAACGTGGCACCGGGTTCCTCAAATTCGACGACGGCTACTGCGGGTGGGAGTCGTGCATTTGGTGATTTGCTGGCATTGCGCCGTGCAGGCGATGCATTTGCCACGGTGCTTATGGGGGCGACAAACCTTGCTGATGCTTACGGAACCCCAAACATGGGTGCGCTGGAGCAGAACACAACGAGTTCCAGAATCTATCTTCCGAGGGCAATAACGGGGTTGGGTGGTGCTGTGGCTCCGCGTTACAGCAGCTTTATTGGGTCGAGTACGTCCGGGGCAGACAGCTTTTTGGGGAATTTCCCCAGCGATGTGGATGGCGAGCTCAAGCTCACACGTACCTTCGTAGACAACACGCCAGTCTCAACCTATGTTCCACGCGCCTTGATACCTGGCTTCCGGTATGTGCCCCAAGCCAACACTGCGGCGTACTTTGAGCGCGATACTTATTTGTTTGAAGAGGGCACTGGCAGGCGTTTGCTTGCGTTGCCCCAGTCATCATCTGCATCTGCGCCATCTGGCTACGGTTTCGTTGACATCACAGGCCCCTGGCGGTGATGGCCATGGCGCAAGTAACTTACCCCGTCAGTCTGTTGGGGCTGACCGCCGTGGTAGGAGTTGGCGGTCGAGGCCTCTATTCCAACATCGCCAGGCCGCTGCAGGTCGGATCGGCCGGTCAGCAAGACTACGTGCTGGGTGGCAACGGCCTGGGCCGCGTGCGTGGTCGCACGGTCGAGCAGCAAGACAAGAACAGCCCCAAGGTGCCAGTTTCGCGCCGCGTGCGGCTGTACCGCGACCGCGACGGCCTGCTGGTCCGCGAGGCCTGGAGCAACGCCCAGGGCGACTACGAGTTCGCGCGCATCGACAGCACCACCGCATACACCGTGCTCAGCTACGACCATGAGGGCGACTTCCGCGCCGTGGTCGCCGACCGCGTCACGCCGGAGGCCATGCCATGACACAGCGCAGTGTTGAAATCACGGTGCAGGCCAACGAGGCCCGCTTGCAGGGCCTGCGCGATCTGCTGCTGGACGTGGGTCCGGGCACGGCCTGCGTGCGCTTCTTTGCGGACGCCCAGCGGCCCGCCTTCGGCGAGCCCTCGGCCCTGCCCATGCTGGTGGAGCTGCCGCTGGCCAGACCCTGTGGCGAGATCGTGGCCGGCCGGCTGCGGCTGCTGGCCCGTGATACGGCCGGCGCCATGATCCTGGAGTCCGGCATCGCCACCTGGGGCCGCGTCGTCTCGGCCAGCGGTGCGCTGGTGCTCGACGCGGATGTGTCGATCGAAGGTGGCGAGGGTCAGATCCAGATCCCGGACAGCACCCAGCTGTACGCGGGCGGCTATCTGACGCTGGCGCCGACCAGCTACATCGAGTAGCGCCATGGCACGCATCGAGCTGATCTTCCATCGCCCACCAGCTGCTGGCTCACCCAGCCAGATGGTGTTCGGCAACGAGGACGATTCGGACCCGGGCTCGACTCAGGACGCAGTCACACGGATGGCCATCCGGCTGCCGGGGACGAGCGTGGCCATCGGTGCCTTGCGTCGCAAGGCCGCTGGCGCCGGCATTCGCCTGCCTGGGGCGCGCATGGCGCTTGGAGCGGCGTACCAGACGCGCACCGACAGGCCGGCCGTGGGGGGCACATTGTCGGGATTTGAAGAGGCCGCCCCGGCACAGGGCGGCCTGGTGTCTGTCTACCAGCAGGCGGCCATTGCCGACAGGGTCACGCAGATGCGCGGTTGGCGAGCGCTGCACGCAGGCGCGGCCACCGTGCAGCGCTGGCAGGACTCGGCGCGCCTGCGTCTGACCACGCGCCAAGGCATGGGCTTTGCCATGGACGTGGGGGGACTCACGGCCCAGGCCTGGCAAGAGGGTATGCGCTTGCGCCTGGCCACGCGCCAGGGCCTGGCCAACGCACTGGCTGGCCAGGCGGTTGTGCTGCAGAGGTTCCAGGAGGGCATCATTTTGCGCCGTGCCATGCGGCAGGCTTTCAGCGACGGCCTCTGCGAAGGTGCCTGGCACGCCAGCAGCATGGGCGATGCCCGGGTGCTGGGCATCGTGATGGGCGGTGCCCGCCATCAGGACGCCATGGCGCCGCTGCCCGGCGTCACGCCGGGCCCCCCTGTCGATCCGCCCAAGCCGCCACCGTGCTATCGGCCGCCGCCGGGTGGGGCCGTCGAGCTGGCGTTCTCGAGCGTCTGGAGCGAAAGCTCCGAACTCGTGTTCATCTGCTGCAGGCCGGGCACGGATCCCCAACCACCCCGCTATGTCATCCCGCAACTGAAGGTTTACATGACAGTACACACGATGGAGGCAGCCCTGCTGCCGGGCATGGAAGCCGTTGCGCTGAGCGATGTGACGATCGCCAGCGATGACGACGGCTTCGGATGGAGCTTTTCGGCCAATGGTCCGGACCACCTGCTGGATCAACTGGCGCCGTCCGGGGGACTGCCTGCACGGCTGCGCGTGGTGGTCGATGGCATCGACTTCGTCTTTGTCGTACAAAGCCTGAGCCGCACGCGCAGCTTCGGCAACCACCGCGTGGCCGTACAGGGCGTGAGTGCCACCGCCCTGCTGAGCAGTCCCTACATGCCGGAGCAGACCTGGCTGAACACGGCGCCGGCCACGGCTCAGCAACTGATCCGCAATGCGCTGGAGTTCACCGGCGTGCAACTGGACTGGAAGGTGTCGGACTGGCTGGTGCCGGCCGGCGCCTGGAGTCACCGTGGCACGCCGTTGTCGGCCGTGATGCGTGTGGCTGCTTCGATTGGCGCGGTGGTGAGCAGCCATCGGACGCAGGAGCGCCTGATCGTCGCGCCGCGCTTCGCACATCTGCCATGGAAGTGGGCGGATGCGACGCCGGACGTGCGCATGCCGGCGGACGTCATTGTGACAGACGAGCTGCGGCCCGAGCCGCGTGCCGCCTACAACGCGATCTATGTCAGCGGCCAGGCGGGCGGCATCCTCGGTCACGTGCGCCGAGCCGGGACGGCGGGCAATAGCCTGGCTCCCCAGGTCACGGATGCCCTGATCACCGAGGCCGTGGCCGCACGCCAGCGTGGCGAGGCCGTGCTGGGAGCATCGGGCAACAAGCTGGTCCAGTCCATCACCATGCCCTTGCTTTCCGGTGGGACGGCACCAGGCCTGATCCGGCCCGGCCAATTGATCGAAGTCGTCGATACCGACGAATCCTGGCGCGGTCTGGTCCGTGGAACCCGTCTCAGCGCTGCCATGCCCGTGGTGCGGCAGCAGATTACCGTGGAGCGCGCAACCGTATGAGCACCGTCAATCTCTTCAAGCGTCTTGTCCAACTGCTGCCTGACGAGCCTGTGCTCACCGGACGGATCAGCGCGGTGCATGGCGACGGAACAGCCACGGTCGATCTGCCTGGCAATGGCCGATTGCGCGTACGCAATCCCCTGGGCAGCCAGGAGGGCGGCAGCGTCTATGTCCAGGGGCAGGCGATCACGGGTGAAGCCCCTCAATTGACCTATGTGCTCATTGATATCTAAGGGGGGCGCCAGGGCTTCGATGCAGGGTGACCGGGTAACTGGGTCGTGCTGCGGGGAGGCGCGGTCCCCGCGCTGCTGCCGCACACTGAAAACCGAGGGCAAATCCCCAATGCGGCCTTTCTGATGGGAAAAGCGCCTCGTTTATAATACTTGGCTTCGCTTATCACGGGTTGAGCGAACCATGCGAGGTCCAGGCGGCCAGGCGCATGCGATGTAAGCCCTTGAAATCTGAGGTGCCGCGCGGCCGACTGGCTTCGGTCCGCGATGCACCGTGACTTTGCGCAATACGGTGCGGGCTGCATGTCAGCCGGCACGGTCCAATCCCTCATAGGAACAAACATGGCCGTTACTGTTGAAACCCTTGAAAAGCTCGAGCGCAAGATCACGCTGAGCCTGCCCCTGAACTCCATCCAGAGCGAAGTCGAGAACCGTCTGAAGCAGGTGGCGCGCACCGTGAAGATGGACGGCTTCCGTCCCGGCAAGGTGCCGATGAGCGTGGTGGCCCAGCGTTATGGCTACTCGGTGCAGTACGAAGTGCTCAACGACAAGGTTGGCGAGGCTTTTGCACAGGCCGTCAACGAAGCCAAGCTGCGCGTGGCTGGCCAGCCCCGCATCTCCGAAAAGGAAGGCGCTCCCGAGGGCGAGGCCCAGTTCGAAGCCATCTTCGAAGTGATGCCTGAAGTCAAGATCGGTGACCTGACCTCGGCCGAAGTCGAGAAGCTGACCGCCGAAGTGGACGACGCCGCCATCGACAAGACCGTGGACATCCTGCGCAAGCAGCGCCGCACCTTCGCGCAGCGCGCCCAGGCCGATGTGGCCGTGGACGGCGACCGCGTGACCGTGGACTTCGAAGGCAAGATCGACGGCGAGACCTTCTCCGGCGGCAAGGCTGAAGACTTCCAGTTCCTGGTCGGCGAAGGCCAGATGCTCAAGGAATTCGAAGACGCAGTGCGCGGCATGAAGGCTGGCGAGTCCAAGACTTTCCCGCTGGCATTCCCCGCTGACTACCACGGCAAGGACGTGGCCGGCAAGACCGCCGATTTCCTGGTGACGGTCAAGAAGATCGAAGCCGCCAACCTGCCCGAAGTGGACGAGGCCTTTGCCAAGGCACTGGGCGTGGCTGAAGGCACGGTCGAAGGCCTGCGCGCCGACATCAAGAAGAACCTGGAGCGTGAAGTCAAGTTCCGCGTCCAGGGCCGCAACAAGCAGGCCGTGATGGATGCCCTGGTGTCCAAGGCCGAGCTGGAACTGCCCAAGGCTTCGGTGCAGGCTGAAGTCGCACGTCTGCTGGAAGGCGCCCGCGCCGAGCTGCAGCAGCGCGGCATCAAGGACGCCGAGAAGGCCGAGATCCCTGAAGACGTGTTCCTGCCCCAAGCCGAGCGCCGCGTGCGCCTGGGCCTGGTGGTGGCCGAGCTGGTGCGCGCCAACGAGCTGCACGCCACGCCCGACCAGATCAAGGCCCACGTGGAAGAGCTGGCCGCCAGCTACGAAAAGCCCGAAGACGTGGCACGCTGGTACTTCGGCGACCGCCAACGCCTGGCTGAAGTCGAAGCCGTTGTCATCGAAAACAACGTGACCGAGTTCGTGCTGGGCAAGGCCAAGGTCTCCGACAAGGCCGTGTCCTTCGACGAACTGATGGGCCAGGCCTGAGGGTTTGAGCACCGCCTGCCTGCCGCTTCGTGAGATCGGCGGGCGGGTTGGCATCTGCGGGGCTTGTGCTTTGGCGCACAAGCCCCATTTTCTTTCCGGATACGGCTAAAGTAGCCCCCTAGTACTGGAGAAAACATGAGCGCATTGGAAACTCAGGGTTTGGGCATGATCCCAATGGTCATCGAACAGTCCGGCCGCGGAGAGCGGTCGTACGACATCTACTCGCGCCTGCTCAAGGACCGGGTGATCTTCCTGGTGGGCCCTGTCAATGACCAGACGGCCAACCTCGTCGTGGCCCAGCTGCTGTTCCTTGAAAGCGAAAACCCCGACAAGGACATTTCGTTCTACATCAACAGCCCCGGCGGCTCCGTGAGCGCCGGCCTGGCCATCTTCGACACGATGAACTTCATCAAGCCCGATGTGTCCACGCTGTGCACCGGCATCGCAGCCAGCATGGGCGCCTTCCTGCTGGCCGCTGGCACCAAGGGCAAGCGCTTTGCGCTGCCCAATTCCCAGGTCATGATCCACCAGCCGCTGGGCGGCATGCAGGGCCAGGCCACCGAGATCGAGATCCACGCCCGCGAGATCCTCAAGACCCGCGAGCGCCTAAACAAGATCCTGGCCGAGCGTACGGGCCAGCCGCTGGAAAAGATCCAGCACGACACCGAGCGCGACTACTTTCTGTCCGCCGAGGAAGCCAAGGACTACGGCCTGGTCGATCAGGTGATCAACAAGCGCTCCTGAAGTCCGGAGGCTGCATGAGAATGGGCGGCGTTTTCCCCCTACGGAAAACGCCGCTTTCCATTTGGTTATCATCCTTTTCCATATTTCTGTAACAAGGCACCGACCCCATGGCCGAGAAAAAAGGCTCCTCCAGCGAAAAAAACCTTTATTGCACCTTCTGCGGCAAGAGCCAGCATGAGGTCAAGAAGTTGATCGCGGGTCCGTCAGTCTTTATCTGCGACGAGTGCATCGATCTCTGCAACGAGATCATCCGCGACGAGCAGCCCAGCACCGAGGCCAAGGACGGCCGAGGCGACCTGCCCACGCCCGCCGAAATCAAGGCCAACCTGGACAACTACGTGATCGGCCAGGACCTGCCCAAGCGCACGCTGGCCGTTGCCGTCTACAACCACTACAAGCGCCTGCGTCACAAGGACAAGGCCGGCAAGGACGAGATTGAGCTGGCCAAGAGCAACATCCTGCTCATCGGTCCCACGGGCTCCGGCAAGACGCTGCTGGCGCAGACGCTGGCGCGCATGCTCAACGTTCCCTTCGTCATGGCCGATGCCACCACGCTGACCGAAGCCGGCTACGTGGGCGAGGACGTCGAGAACATCATCCAGAAGCTGCTGCAAAGCTGCGAGTACGACGTCGAGCGTGCACAGCGCGGCATCGTCTACATCGACGAGATCGACAAGATCTCGCGCAAGTCCGACAACCCCAGCATCACGCGCGACGTGTCTGGCGAGGGCGTGCAGCAGGCCCTGCTCAAGCTCATCGAAGGCACCATGGCCAGCGTTCCCCCGCAAGGCGGCCGCAAGCATCCGAACCAGGACTTCCTGCAGATCGACACGACCAACATCCTGTTCATCTGCGGCGGCGCGTTCGCGGGCCTGGAGAAGGTTATCGAGAACCGCACCGAGGCGTCCGGCATCGGCTTTGGCGCCACGGTCAAGAGCAAGAAGCAGCGCTCCATCTCGGAAGTGTTCCAGGAGATCGAGCCTGAAGACCTGATCAAGTTCGGCATCATCCCCGAGCTGGTCGGCCGCATGCCCGTGGTCACGGCCCTGGCCGAACTGGGCGAAGACGCCCTGGTGCAGATCCTGACCGAGCCCAAGAACGCCCTGGTCAAGCAATACAGCAAGCTGCTGGCCATGGAGGGCGTGGAGCTGGAGATCCGGCCTGCCGCGCTCAAGGCCATCGCCCGCAAGGCGCTGGCGCGCAAGACGGGTGCCCGTGGCCTGCGCTCCATCCTGGAGCAATCGCTGATCGGCACCATGTACGAGCTGCCCAACGCCGACAATGTCGAAAAGGTAGTGGTGGACGAGTCCACCATCGAAGACGGAAAGGCGCCGCTGCTGGTTTACCGCGAAGCGGCCAAGAAGGCCTGATGCGCCGCCGCCTGCAAAGGTCCGGCAGCGCAAGTCCCTGCGTCCCGAAATCCTTTCGGGCCGCAGGGTTGAAATACACCGGTGTGCGGACCATCTTCCGCTGACAAACCGAGGATTCCCATGTCAGGACATACCCCTTTGCCTTCCACCCCCCTAGACCTGGCGCTGCTGCCGCTGCGTGACGTGGTCGTGTTCCCCCACATGGTGATCCCGCTGTTCGTGGGGCGCGCCAAGAGCATCAAGGCGCTGGAGCTGGCCATGGAGGGCGACCGCCGCATCATGCTGGTGGCCCAGAAGACAGCCTCCAAGGACGAGCCCACGGCTGCTGACATGTTCGATGTCGGCTGCGTGTCCACCATCCTGCAAATGCTCAAGCTGCCCGACGGCACGGTCAAGGTGCTGGTCGAAGGCCAGCAGCGCGCGCTGGTCAAGCAGGTCGTGGACGAGGAGACCCACTTCGTGGGCTCCGTCGTGCCCGTGGCGCCTGAGGCCGAAACGCACAAGCCCAGCGAGATCGAGGCTCTGCGCCGCGCCGTGACGCAGCAGTTCGACCAGTACGTCAAACTGAACAAGAAGATTCCGCCCGAGATCCTCACCTCCATCGCCAGCATCGACGATGCCGGCCGCCTGGCCGACACCATTGCCGCGCACCTGCCGCTCAAGCTTGAGAACAAGCAGGCCGTGCTCGACCTGGTGGACATCAAGGAGCGCCTGGAGAACCTCTTCGAGCAACTGGACCGCGAAGTCGACATCCTCAACGTCGACAAGCGCATCCGTGGCCGCGTCAAGCGCCAGATGGAGAAGAACCAGCGCGACTTCTACCTGAACGAGCAGGTCAAGGCCATCCAGAAGGAACTGGGCGAGGGCGAAGACGGCGCCGACATCGAAGAGATCGAAAAGAAGATCAAGCTGGCCCGCATGCCCGCCGAGGCGCGCAAGAAGGCCGAGGCCGAGCTCAAGAAGCTCAAGCTCATGTCGCCCATGTCGGCCGAAGCCACCGTGGTGCGCAACTACATCGACGTGCTCACGGGCCTGCCCTGGAGCAAGAAGACCAAGATCAAGCACGACCTGGCCAATGCCGAGGACGTGCTCAATGCCGACCACTTCGGCCTCGAAAAGGTCAAGGACCGCATCCTTGAGTATCTTGCTGTGCAGCAGCGCGTGGACAAGGTCAAGGCGCCCATCCTGTGCCTGGTCGGACCTCCGGGCGTGGGCAAGACCTCGCTGGGCCAGTCCATCGCCAAGGCCACGGGCCGCAAGTACGTGCGCATGGCGCTGGGCGGCATGCGTGACGAGGCGGAAATCCGCGGCCACCGCCGCACCTACATCGGCGCTATGCCGGGCAAGGTGCTGCAAAGCCTGGACAAGGTCGGCACGCGCAACCCGCTGTTCCTGCTGGACGAAATCGACAAGCTCGGAATGGACTTCCGTGGCGACCCGTCGAGCGCCCTGCTGGAAGTGCTGGACCCCGAGCAGAACCACACCTTCGGCGATCACTACGTCGAGGTGGACTTCGACCTCAGCGACGTGATGTTCGTGGCGACCTCCAACTCCATGAACATCCCGCCCGCGCTGCTGGACCGCATGGAAGTGATCCGCCTGTCGGGTTACACCGAGGACGAAAAGGTCAACATCGCCATCCGCTACCTGCTGCCCAAGCAACTCACCAACAACGGTGTGAAGGACGGCGAAATGCAGGTCGACGAGTCCGCCATCCGCGACATCGTGCGCTACTACACGCGTGAAGCCGGCGTGCGCTCGCTGGAACGCGAGCTCTCCAAGATCTGCCGCAAGGTGGTCAAGGGACTGCAGCTCAAGAAGCTGGAGCCCACCGTCGTCGTCAATGCCGACAACCTCACCGACTACCTGGGTGTGCGCAAGTACAGCTACGGCCGTGCTGAGCACAACAACCAGGTCGGCCAGGTCGTGGGCCTGGCATGGACCGAGGTCGGTGGCGATCTGCTGACCATCGAGGCCGCCATCATGCCCGGCAAGGGCGTGATCTCGCGCACCGGCTCCCTGGGCGACGTGATGAAGGAATCCGTGGAAGCCGCCCGCACCGTGGTGCGCAGCCGCTCGCGCATGCTCGGCATCAAGGACGAGGCCTTCGAGAAGAAGGACATCCACGTGCACGTGCCCGATGGCGCCACGCCCAAGGACGGCCCCAGCGCGGGTGCGGCCATGACGACGGCCTTCGTCTCTGCGCTGACCGGTATCCCGGTGCGTGCCGATGTCGCCATGACTGGCGAGATCACGCTGCGCGGTGAGGTCACCGCCATCGGCGGCCTCAAGGAAAAGCTGCTGGCGGCCCTGCGTGGCGGCATCAAGACGGTGCTGATCCCGGAAGAGAACGTCAAGGATCTCCAGGAGATCCCCGACAACGTCAAGAGCGGCCTGGAAATCATCCCCGTCAAGTGGATCGACCAGGTTCTCAAGGTGGCGCTGGAGCGCGTGCCCGAGCCCTTGTCCGAGGAGGAGGCCGCAGCGCCGCCGCCAGCGGAATCCAAGCCTGTGGAGCCAGCCGTCAAGCACTGAAGATGAAAAAATGTAGCGTTTTTCCTGAACCCTCCAAGAACTACGCTACAATTCATCCCATCGCAGCAAACGACGTTGTAGAATGTCAGGCTTCGGTAGAAATGCGGGAATAGCTCAGTTGGTAGAGCGCAACCTTGCCAAGGTTGAGGTCGACGGTTCGAACCCGTTTTCCCGCTCCAGATTTTGAACATGCTTTCGTGTGTGTTCGGTTCTGGTGGCGGTTGGCTGCCAGAATGGATGATTCAAGCGGGAATAGCTCAGTTGGTAGAGCGCAACCTTGCCAAGGTTGAGGTCGACGGTTCGAACCCGTTTTCCCGCTCCAGTTTTGGATGTGCCTAGTGCACATCCGATTCAGGTGACGGTTGGTTGCTTGAATTTTTTGCGGGAATAGCTCAGTTGGTAGAGCGCAACCTTGCCAAGGTTGAGGTCGACGGTTCGAACCCGTTTTCCCGCTCCAGTTTTAAAAACTGCAGCAATGCTGCATGTTTGATAGTGATCTTGGCGCGATAGCAAAGCGGTTATGCCCCGGATTGCAAATCCGGTTAGACCAGTTCGACTCTGGTTCGCGCCTCCAAAAATTCATTGCAGACACAGTGTTCAAAAGGCCCCTCGGGGCCTTTTTCTTTTTCTGCATCACGGATCGTTGTTGGTCCTTGGTGCCATGTCTCCGCAGCGGCCTCGACTTGGCTGGCGCATCTTCTTCTCTTCCGATTCAGTGCCGTGGTAGTGCTTCACGCTCTGTGCATCGAGAGCATGGCTGCATGCCTGTTTTGGTCATTCATCGCTGATTTGGTGAATTTAATTGTTTCCATTTGTTGTAATGAGCAGTCGTCATTGAAATTTGGCATTGCTTATCCATTGAGAAATTGCAAGAAATTGCAAATGGGTTGCCATTGCCGGTAGATTGAATTGGGGGGTCGTGGATATGATGCGCGCTTCATTTATCGGGAGGGATTATGAAGATCAAGTTATTGACGGCGATTGTTGCCAGCGGCGTGGTGCTGGCGGGCTGTAAAACCATGGAGTCTGCCGATGTGGGCGGGTTGCTGGATTCGGGCTCCACGGCCATGAAGGCCATGACGCTCACGGATGACGACGTGGTCACGCTGTCCAATGATTCCTGCGCAGCCATGGATGCTCAGAACAAGGTGGCAGATGCAAAGAGCAAGTACACGCTGCGGTTGAACAAGGTGATTGCCGGCATGCCGCAGGCTGTCAATGGGAAGAAGGCTGTCTACAAGGTCTATATGACGCAGGACGTGAATGCCTGGGCCATGGCCAATGGCTGTATCCGTGTCTACAGCGGCCTGATGGATCTGATGAACGATGACGAGCTGCGTGGCGTGATTGGCCATGAAATCGGGCACGTGGCACTGGGTCACAGCAAGAAGCGCATGCAGACGGCCTATGCGGCTTCGGCTGCACGCTCTATTGCGGCCAATAGCGGCAATTCGGCGCTGGCCTCGCTGTCGCGTTCGCAGGCGGGTGATCTGGGTGAGAAGTTCATCAATGCCCAGTTCTCGCAGTCGCAGGAGTCGGCGGCCGATGACTACTCCTTCGATCTGCTCACGGAAAAGAAGATGAGCCGCCAGGGGCTGGTCACATCGTTCCAGAAGCTGGCCAAGCTCAGCGCTGGCAGCGGCGGCAGCTCCATCCTGAGCTCCCATCCGCCGTCCGAACAGCGGGCCAAGCGCATGCAGGATCGCATCGACGGCAAGTAGGCGTCGACGGTGAAGCAGCCTGCCGCAGCAAAGTGCAAGGCGGGCTGCGATCTGCCTTGGTGCAGATTTTTTGCGGGCTTCTTCCGAAGCACCAAAAATCTGCGCTAGAATTCAAGTCTGCTCTGTGAGGCGCACAGCTTTACAGATACGCGGGAATAGCTCAGTTGGTAGAGCGCAACCTTGCCAAGGTTGAGGTCGACGGTTCGAACCCGTTTTCCCGCTCCAATTCAGAAAAAAGGGAAGCGGTAACGCTTCCCTTTTTCGTTGGTGCTGCAGTTGCAGGTGTGAGCAGTTCGCGCTGACCTGTGACGCTGCGGTGCAGGGCCCCGATGGTGAAATTGGTAGACACTGCGGACTTAAAATCCGCCGCTTCCGAACAGGGGCGTGCCGGTTCGATCCCGGCTCGGGGCACCACAACCCAATACGTACTAGGCATTGTTGCTATCTATACGGTAGCGGATTGAAGCAGCCAAGGCGCCTGCTGTTCCGCAAATTCAGGCGTCGGGCCGCAACGTGCATCGACGGTCCTGCCCGCTTGCTGCGCTGCACGGTGTCCATGCGTTGCCAAGTCCTTGCCCGTTGGCATAACGTGCGAGAATCCATTCATCAGGCCCCGGGCTGCTTGCCTGGATGGCGCGGCTCGGGCAGACAGTGATGGCGATGCCTGCATGCGTTCCGTTGACGTTGATCGTGGCACATGGTGCGGCGTGACAGGTGTGGCCAAACTCATCCCAGACGAGAACATGTCGAATTACAACGCTCCATTTGAAATCCACGTGCACGGCCAAGTGCTGCTGCGCCCCGACACGACCTACGAGCAGTTGCAGGAAGCGCTGGGTCCGCTGTGGAAGTATGCGGGGGCCCGTTCCCTGGCCGATGGCGCTGGCAGCGTCTATGAGGAAGAGCCAGGCATCCAGTTCGATACCAAGGAGCGCCTGCTCCAGGTGTGCTGGACCGTGCGTGGTGACGAGGATTTCCGCCAGTCGCTGGACGACATGTGCATGGGCATCAACGAGCTGGCCGAGCAGGGCGCGGCCATCGAGGTGACCTTCTACGACACCGAGTTCGACGAGGAAGAGGAGTCCGAAGAGGCCGAGTCGCGCGACGACTTCGTCATGCTCTTCGTGGGCCCGACGCCCGCGGCCATCATGCAGGTGCAGCGCGATCTGCTGGTGCAGGACGTGGTCAACCTGATGGAGCGCCATTTCGACGGCTCCGAGCTGGGTGGCGTGGTGCAGGAGATCGACAAGCTGTTCTCCCAGCGCTTCGACGCCCTGGTCAGTTCGCTGGAGATCGGCAAGCCGCCGCGTGGCATGGGTGGATCGGGTTCGGGCCACGGCGGCAACCGCCGCCCTCGCCACCTGCATTGAGCGCAAGGCGCTGCCCCGCGCAGCGTACAGCCATGGCGGCACAGGCCAGCACGCCCAAGTATTCCGGAGCAGTAACCGAGACCGTGCGCCGCCAGCGCGAGCAGCGGCGCGAGGTGGCCGGTGGCGCGCTGCCGCTTCCCTACCTGTCCGCCTACCCGGCCGCGCTGCAGTCACAGGTGCGTGGCTGGCTGGCCGATGACAAGGCCGAGGCCTGGCTGCTGCGCAAGCATCCCGAGGCCCATGCCGTGCGCACGGACAAGAGCCTCTATGACTACGTGGATGCCCTCAAGGGCCGGCACATGCGCAATGCCGGCACGCTGAACAAGGTGGCCTACGACGGCCGCATCCATGTGGTCCACAACGCCCTGGGCCTGCACACGCGCCGCACCGTGGTGCAGGGAAGCCGCCTCAATGCCCGGTATGAGATCCGCATCGGCGCACTGTTCAAGCAGGCGCCCGAGGCTTTCTTGCGCATGATCGTCGTCCATGAGCTGGCCCATCTGCGCGAGCCCGACCACGACAAGGCCTTCTACCAGCTGTGCACGCACATGGAACCCGACTACCACCAGCTGGAGTTCGAACTGCGGCTTTACCTGAGCTGGATGGACCACTCGGGCCGGCGCCTGTGGCAGGCGCAGCCCTGATTCAAGCGGCCGTGGGGACGGCGCTGGATTCGCCGACCTGAACGGACGAGCAGCATTGCGCGGGCAGCTCCAGCCAGCGCGATGCGGCAGACTGCAGGGCCTGCAGCGATCCCGTGGTCATCAGCTGGACCTGGCCCTCTGCCGCGGGCAAGGGTCCTGATTCGCTGGCCAGGGTGCCCAGGCGATCCAGCACGCGCCGCGTCTGGCGGGCTACCGGGGCACCTGTGTCGATGAACTGGATGTCCGGCCCCAGCAGCGTGCGCAACTGCTCGCGGGCGAATATGTAGTGGGTGCAGCCCAGCACCAGGGAATCCATCTCACCCGTCTTCTGTCCGAAGCTGCCCAGGGCATTCACATACTTGGCGCACAGTTGCGCGACCTCGGTGGCCATGGGGTCGGCGGGAACGGGTTGCTCCGTGCTTTCCTCGATGGCCTTGGCCAGTCCGTCGCAGGGCTGGACGTGGAATTGCACGCGCTGGCCATGGTCGGTCACCAGGCGTGCAAAGCGTGCGCTGCTCACCGTGCCGCGTGTGGCCATCACGCCCACGTGGCCGGTCTGGCTCGACAGCGAGGCGGGCTTGATGGCGGGCTCCACGCCGATCAGGGGTAGTTCGGGCATTTCGGCGCGCAGCATGTCCACGGCCGCTGCCGTGGCTGTGTTGCAGGCGATCACCAGTACCTTGATCTGGTGCTGCTCGCGCAGATGGCGCGCAATGGTGCGCGTGCGCTGCTGAACGAAGGCATCGCCACGCGCATCGCCATAGGGTGCATTGCCGCTGTCGGCAAGGTAGACGAAGCGCTCATGCGGCAGTTCATGGCGCAGCGCCTGCAGCACGCTGAGGCCGCCGATGCCGCTGTCGAAGACGCCGATGGGAGAGGCCGGGGAGGTCATTTGGAGATCCGGATAAAGGCTTTTGGAGGCGGCGCCCAGTATGCCCGCTCGGGCGCGTTCATGCCGCGGCCATGGCTTGCTGCTGCAGCCATTGGGCATGTGTCAGGCGGTACAGGCAATGCCTGCGCAGCGCATGGCCTGCCGGCACCTCCGGATGGTCGAAGTCATGGGCGTCGCGCTCCATGCCCAGGCGCTGCATCACGGCCTGCGAACGCAGGTTGGACAGCGCGGTGAACGAGACGATGGACTCCAGATGCAACGTGCTGAAGCCGTGCTCCAGCGCCGCCCGTGCGCCTTCGCTGGCCAGGCCCTGGCCCCAGAAAGGCCGGGCGAGCCGCCAGCCGATTTCCACGCAGGGCGAGAACGGCAAAGACGCGGCGGGAGCATGCAGCCCGATGAAGCCCATGAACTCGCCGCTGGCAAGGTGCTCTGCCGCCCAGAAGCCCCAGCCGCGTTCCTCGATCAGTGCCTGGATCCTGTCTGCCATGGCATCGCTTTGTTCACGGCTGAGCAGTGCCGGAAAGTGCTCCATGACCTGTGGGGCGGCATTCAGCGCGGCAAAGGGCTGCCGGTCGCCGGTCCGCCACTGGCGCAGTATCAGGCGCGGTGTCCGCAGGGTCGCTACAGGGGAATGTGTGGTGGTCATGGTTGGAGAGGGCGCTGCAGTACCAGCAGATACGCGGCTGCATGGCCGTGGAAGGAGTGGGGGATGAAACCTGCCTCGCCTGCCAGCTTTTCCACGCTGGTGCGGCGCTGGAAATGCGGGTCGAAGACCAGCTCGGCCACGGCCAGCAGGCCGCCGGGGCGCAGGCTCTGGAAGATATCGGCCAGCGCGGCCTGGCGGTCCGGGATCTCTCCCAGCACGGCGGCCATCACGGCGCGGTCGTGCTGCTCGGCTGCGAGCTGCCCCTGGCCCAGCGCAGCCGCCTGGGTGCGCACATTCTCCAGCCCCTGGGCGCGCGCCTTGGCAGCCACCTGTTCGAGCATGGCCGGCTGCAGGTCCACGGCCAGCACCTGTCCCTGCGCGCCGACGGCACGTGCCAATGGCAGGGTGACGCGGCCCGGGCCGCAGCCTGCGTCCAGCACCTTCATGCCCGGCTGGATCTGCAGTTGCCCGACGATGAAGGCGGCCTTGTTGCTGGCCGCGAAGGGGTTGTCAAGCTCGACCATCCAGCGCAGCCAGGACGGGCAGGGCAGGACATGGCGGCGGGAGGACAGGCGCCAGGCCAGGCTGGTCACGGCCAGCAGGGCGATGAGGACGAGCGCGATGGTCATGTTGAATGGGCTGTGTTGCAGGCAGCGGGCAGTCTGTCACAAATGCCCGCACCAATGAAAAGACCGCCCGAAGGCGGTCCCTTTGCGCTTGGCGCCGGCTTCAGGCCGAGGCGATCTCAATGGTCTTGAACTCGCCGGACGCGATGCGCTTTTGCCATTCGGCAGGGCCGGTGATGTGGGCGCTGGTGCCGCCGGCATCCACGGCCACGGTCACGGGCATGTCCACCACGTCGAACTCGTAGATGGCTTCCATGCCCAGGTCCTCGAAGCCCACGACCTTGGCGTTCTTGATGGCCTTGGACACCAGGTAGGCGGCGCCGCCCACGGCCATCAGGTAGGCCGACTTGTGGTTCTTGATGGACTCGATGGCCACCGGGCCGCGCTCGGCCTTGCCGATCATGGCGATCAGGCCGGTCTGCTCCAGCATCATGTCGGTGAACTTGTCCATGCGGGTGGCCGTCGTGGGGCCTGCGGGGCCCACGGCTTCGTCCTTGACCGGGTCCACGGGGCCGACGTAGTAGATCACGCGGTTGGTGAAGTCCACGGGCAGCTTCTCGCCCTTGGCCAGCATGTCCTGGATGCGCTTGTGGGCGGCATCGCGGCCCGTGAGCATCTTGCCGTTGAGCAGCAGGGTGTCGCCGGGCTTCCAGCTGGCCACTTCTTCCTTGGTCAGTGCGTTGAGGTCCACGCGGCGCGACTTGTTGTAGTCGGGCTCCCAGTCGATCTTGGGCCACAGGTCCAGCGAGGGGGCGTCCATGTAGACCGCGCCGGAGCCGTCCATCACGAAGTGCGCATGGCGCGTGGCCGCGCAGTTGGGGATCATGGCCACGGGCTTGGAGGCCGCGTGCGTGGGGTACATCTTGATCTTGATGTCCAGCACGGTGGCCAGGCCGCCCAGGCCTTGCGCGCCGATGCCCAGGGCGTTGACCTTCTCATACAGCTCCAGGCGCAGTTCCTCGACCTGGTCGAGCTTCTCGCCGCGCGCGGCCTTGGCCTGCAGCTCGTACATGTCCAGGTCTTCCATCAGGCTTTCCTTGGCCAGCAGCACGGCCTTCTCGGCGGTGCCACCGATGCCGATGCCCAGCATGCCCGGCGGGCACCAGCCTGCGCCCATGGTCGGAACGGTCTTGAGAACCCAGTCCACCAGGTTGTCGCTGGGGTTCATCATGATCATCTTGGACTTGTTCTCCGAGCCGCCGCCCTTGGCGGCCACGGTCACGTCCAGCTTGTCGCCGGGCACGATCTGCACGTTGATGACGGCAGGCGTGTTGTCCTTGGTGTTCTTGCGCGCGAACAGCGGATCGGCCACGACCGAGGCACGCAGCGTGTTCTCGGGGTGGTTGTAGCCGCGGCGTACGCCTTCGTTGATGGCGTCTTCCAGGCCGCCCGTGAAGCCTTCCCAGCGCACGTCCATGCCCACCTTCAGGAACACGTTGACGATGCCGGTGTCCTGGCAGATCGGGCGGTGGCCGGTGGCCGACATCTTGGAGTTGGTCAGGATCTGGGCCATCGCGTCCTTGGCCGCCGGGCTCTGCTCGCGTTCGTAGGCGCGGGCCAGGTGGGCGATGTAGTCGGCGGGGTGGTAGTAGCTGATGTACTGCAGGGCGCCTGCGATCGAATCGATCAGGTCCTGCTGGCGGATCGTGGTGGTCATCGGTGGGGTGTCTTTTTGATCGGGGGAACAGGGGAGGGGAATCCCGGGGGCGATTATCGGCGCTGCAGGGGGAAAAGTGCACGCAATGGGCGCAGTCTTGTACAAGAGTCGAGGGGTTTGCCTGGACAAGCCCGCCTCGGCGACACCTCAGTGGGGGACGGATGCGAGAGGTTCCCATTTACGGAGTTACCATGAGCGGGTTTTTGCCATTGCGGCCCTGCCAGCCAGATATCCCCGAGCCACGTCCTGCGCGGCCCGCCGACCTGCCTCCAGCCAACTGCGCCGCGTTGTTTTCACCAAGGAGTCCATACCAATGACCGCGACCCGCCAGGAAAAAGACACTTTCGGACCCATAGCCGTCCCCGCAGACAAGCTCTGGGGTGCGCAGACGCAGCGTTCGCTGCAGAACTTCGACATCAGCGGAGAGCAGCAGCCGCGCGAGATCATCCACGCGCTGGCCCAGGTCAAGAAGGCCTCGGCCACCGTCAACCACAAGCTGGGCCTGCTGGACGAGAAGAAGACCCAGGCCATCCTGGCCGCCGCCGACGAGGTGATCGCCGGCAAGCACCCGGACGAGTTCCCGCTGGTGGTCTGGCAGACCGGCTCGGGCACGCAGACCAACATGAACGTCAACGAGGTGCTGGCCAACCGCGCCAGCGAAATCCTCGGCGGCGAGCGCGGCGAGTCGCGCCTGGTCCACCCCAATGACGACGTGAACAAGAGCCAGTCGAGCAACGACGTGTTCCCGACCGCCATGCACGTGGCTGCCGTCACGGCCATCGAGCAAAAGCTGCTGCCCGCCATTGCCCTGCTGCGCAATACGCTGCAGGCCAAGAGCGAGGCCTATGCCGACATCGTCAAGATCGGCCGCACCCATCTGCAGGACGCCACGCCGCTGACGCTGGGCCAGGAAATCTCGGGCTGGGTGGCCCAGTTGGCCCATGGCGAAAAGCATGTGCGCGCCGCGCTGCCGCATCTGTACGAGCTGGCGCTGGGCGGCACGGCCGTGGGCACGGGCCTGAATGCGCCCAAGGGCTATGCCGAGGGCGTGGCGGCCGAGCTGTCCCAGCTCACCGGCTACCCGTTCGTGACGGCGCCCAGCAAGTTCGAGGCCCTGGCCTCGTGCGACGGCCTGGTCCACGCCCACGGCGCGCTCAAGACGCTGGCCGCCAGCATGATGAAGATCGCCAACGACGTGCGCTGGCTGGCCTCGGGCCCGCGCAGCGGCCTGGGCGAGATCTCCATCCCCGAGAACGAGCCCGGCTCGTCCATCATGCCCGGCAAGGTCAATCCCACGCAGAGCGAAGCCGTGACCATGCTGGCGGCCCAGGTCTTCGGCAACGACGTGGCCATCAACTTCGGCGGCGCCTCGGGCAACTTCGAGCTGAACGTGTTCCGCCCCATGGTCTCGCACAACTTCCTGCAGAGCGTGCGCCTGCTGGCCGATGGCATGAAGAGCTTCAACGACCACTGCGCCGTGGGCATCGAGCCCAACCGCGAGCGCATCACCGAGCTGGTGCAGCGCTCGCTGATGCTGGTGACGGCGCTGAACCCGCACATCGGCTACGACAAGGCGGCCTACATCGCCAAGAAGGCGCACAAGGAAGGCTCCAGCCTGCGCGAAGCCGCCGTGGCTTCCGGCCACCTGACCGGCGAACAGTTCGACGCCTGGGTGATCCCTGCCAAGATGGTCGGCAACCTGTAAGACCTGCTGATGCAATCAAAAAAGGGGAGCCGATCGGCTCCCCTTTTTTTTGCTTCATGGCCTGGCTCAGTTGTCCGCCTGCGGGCGGCGCACGGTGCGGAACACATACTTGAGCGCGTCGCCGATGGTGCTTTCCCAGACCGGCCATTCATGCTTGCCGTTGACGATGCGCAGCTCGGCAGGCTGCTTGTTCCTGCGCAGCTGGGCGTAGAGCTGGGCGGCGTCGGACTCGATCATGAATTCATCGTCGTCGCCCGAGTTGATGTACATGGGCACGCTGATCTTGCGGGCGAGAAAGCTGTCCCACAGCACAGGGTAGTTGTAGCTCTTCCAGACCGTGGTGCTGTACTGGCCGCCGGTATTGGGTTCGGCAAAGACCTTGACCGAGCGTGCCGAGGAATCGGCGGGCGGCTCGGGGTTGTAGATGGCGGGGCTCAGCAGTGCGGCGGCCTGGAATTTCTCGGGGTACTTGAGCACGTAGCGCAGCGCGCCGTAGCCGCCCATGGACAGGCCGCCGATCACGCGGCCATCGCGGCTGGTGAGGGTGCGGTACTTCTTCTCGACATGGGGGACGAGGTCCTGGAAGAAGGCCGTCTCCATGGGCTCCTTGAGGTCCACGTACCAGGTTGTTCCCGCGTCGGGCATGACGATGATGGCGGGCGGGATCTCCCCGTTCTGGATCAGCTGGTCCACCGTGCGCAGCAGATTGCCCTTGACGGGCCAGTCATTGCGCTGGCCGTCATTGCCGTGCAGCAGGTACATGACGGGGTAGCGCAGCCTGGACTGGGCGTCGTAGCCCGTGGGCAGGTAGACGTTGTAGGTCCAGCTGCGCTGCAGCGTGGCGCTCTTGAACTCGGCGGCCTCGATGGAGCCGGCCTGGGCGGCTGTGCCGGCCAGCAGCGCGGCGGCTGCCAGCGTGCCGGTGGCGGCCTGGCGCAGGACGATGGAAAAGGAAAGTTGGCGCATGGTTTTTTGTCTCCTGTGGGCCGTAGCGGCTGGCCACGGCTGCGCCAATGTAATCGAGGGCCTGTGCGCCTCGGGCCCGCATGCGGCCGGACCGTCGCCTGGGGGACTGTGGCCCTCAGCCGGGCGCCCGCTGCGCGTGGCGCAGCGCGCTGCGAAAGCCCAGTTGCCCCAGCACGCAGGCCACCACCAGGGCCAGTGCGGCCGACAGGGCCGGGTTGCTGCCCAGGCTGGCGCCCAGCGTGCACAGGCCGCCCACGGCCATCTGGGTGCTGCCGTAGACACCGGCGGCCGAGCCCGTGAGGCGCGGATGCACGCTGAGCGCGCTGGCCAGCGCCGCAGGGCTGGTCAGGCCCGAGCCCAGCGCGAACAGCACCATCAGCCCCACCACGATGGCCGGCGTGAGCTGGTTGAACAGGGCCAGCAACAGCAGCATGGCCGCGCTGGCCAGGCTCAGCAGATTGCCGTTGAGCATCAGCCGCTCCAGGGGCCAGTGGCGTATCAGCTGGCGGGCCAGCGCATTGCCCACGGCCATGCCGCCCATGAGCAGGCCCAGGTAGATGGCCACCTCATGCTTGGTGGAATGCAGCTGCTCGATGAAGACGAAGGGCGCCGCCGCCAGGAAGGCATAGATGGACGTGGTGGCGCAGCCGCCGCCCACGGCAAAGCCCACGAAGGCAGGGGAGCGCAGCAGGCTGCGGTAGTCGTCGCGGATGGTGCCCAGGTGCAGGCGGCCCGTGGGCTGGCCGGTTTCGGGCAGCAGCTTCCAGATGGCGAAGGCCGTCACGCCGCCGACCACGGCCAGCGTGCCGAAGATGGCGCGCCAGCCCAGGGCGTCGTCGATGGCCGAGCCAATGGCCGGCGCGATGCCGGGGCCGATCATCATCATCAGGTTGAGCAGCGCCAGGCTGCCCACGGCGTTCTCGGGCGTGCTTGAATCGCGCGCAATGGCGCGGCCCAGGGCCAGGCCCGCGCAGCCGCCCAGCGCCTGGAGCAGCCGCGCGCCGATCAGCCAGGGGGCGGACGGGGCGAGAAAGGCCGCCAGGCTGGCCAGCGCATAGAGGATGAGCCCTGCCAGCAGCATGGGGCGGCGCCCCAGGCTGTCCGACAGCGGGCCATAGATCAGCTGGCCCACGCCCAGGCCCAGGATGTAGACCGTGATGGTCAGCTGCATCTGGCTGGCGCCGGCCTGGAGCTGGCGTGCCGCATCGGGCAGGGCGGGCAGGAACATGTGCATGGCCAGCGTGCCGACGATGGTCACGATCACCAGCAGCCACAGCGGCGCCTTGAGGCTGGCCGCTGCATGGTCCTGGGCGGGTGGCAGCGAAGAGTGCTCGGCCGCCATCTCAGGCAGCCTGCTCGTCGGGCAGGTCCGTGTCGGAGGTGGGCTCGGCGGCCATGGCCTCCAGCAGGCGCTGCAGCGTGGCATAGGCCGCGCCCAGTTCCTCGGGCGGCACGGCGCCCAGCACCTGGGCGCGCGCCTGCTGCAGCAGGCCCTGCACGGCTTCTACCTGGGCATGGCCGGCTGGCGTGAGCTGGATTTTTCTGACGCGGCGGTCGCTGTCGTCCACGCGCTCTATCCAGCCCTGGGCGGCCAGGCCGTCCACCAGGCGCACGACGGAGGAGCTGTCCAGCGCCAGGGAGTGGGCCAGATCCTTCTGGCGCATGGCCTCGGGCGAGCGCGCCAGGTGCATCAGCGGCATCCACAGTGCCTGGGTCAGTCCCATGGGGGCCAGCAGCCGGTCCAGGGTGCGGCGCCACTGCTTGTTCACCTGCCCCAGCGTGAACATGAAATGCCTTTGCACGGCGGCGGGGTCGGCCTGCGTGGGCGGGAAGGGGGTGGAAGGGGACGACATCGGGTGATATTCAAATAGTTGGCATCCCAATTATCTGTATATCAACGATGTCGTTTGCGGGGCCGCCCTGATACATCCGCATGCATCAGGGTCTTGCCCGCGGTGCCGGGGCTGTGTGCCTGGGTTGTAAGCCGGGGCGTGTGCCGGCAGTTACATGCCCAGCGACTTGAGCAGTTCGTCGGTGTCGGTGCTGGCGGCCGGCGCGGGCGCTGCGGCCGGGGCGCTGGCGGCGGTCTGGGCCATGAGCGCATCGGGATCGGGGCGCTCCTGGGGCTCGAAGTCCACGACCTTGATGAACTCCGTGCGGTCCATGGCCAGTTCGAGATAGAAGATGTTGTTGTTGCCCGTGTAGAAGGTCACGCGGCGCGCCTCGGGGGAGTCGAGGTTGGCGTCCACGCTGAGGTTGACCTGCTTGTTCAGGCGGATCATCTTGGGCTGGCTCTGGGTGATGTAGGTCTGAAGCTCGCGCTGGACCTTGCTGGTGAAGTCGCCCACCACCTGGTTCATCAGCTCGCCCATGACGTTGCTGACATCGTCCGAGGTATAGGAGGTGGCCAGGTCGTCCTCGCCCATGCCCATGCTCAGCATGTAGCTGCGGTACAGCTCCATGGCGGCGGCGGCCGAGAAATTGATGATCACCAGGCCCGAGAAGCCGCCGTCCACCAGGACAAAGCAGCCGATGTCGGGCTTGAGGCTGGTCTTGGTGATGCGTTGCACCATGCCCGAATACTGGATCTGGCACTGCGTGGCCACCTGGAGCACGCGCGAGACGGAGTTGCAGAGGCTGATCAGCACGTCTTCCGTGCCATGGACGATGGGATGTTGGGGCTGGTTCATGAGGTCAACGGGACAAAATTGTGAGCGATTATGGGTGCAAGTCCGTTGTTGCGACCATTTGTAACTCCGAAGGCGTATTCTGGATGTCGGACCGGGCAGCCCGCCGGGTCCGCACCTTTGATGCAACGGAGGTTGGACGATGAGAGCACAGCAGCATCTGACCCGGGTTCCGCTGGACGCACTGCGTCCCACGCAGATGACCATAGGCGCCGCCGAAGTGCAGACCAAGCGCGCCCAGTGGAGCCGCCTCAGGCGCAAGGAGCGCGAAGGCCTTCTGGCCTCGCACTGGTTTCCTGCCGTGCTGGGACCGCGTGGCCTGCACTACATCGTTGACCACCACCACCTGGGGCTGGCGCTGACGCAGGAGTCCGTGGAGCAGGTCTGGGTCATGCAGCTGGCCGATTTCAGCGAGGCCGATCCGCTGATGTTCTGGCGCCTGATGGAGTTCCACCAATGGGCCCATCCGTATGACGAGCGCGGCCGCCGATGCGACTGGGCCAAGATGCCCGAGCAGCTGGACCGCCTGCGCGACGACCCCTACCGCAGCCTGGCCGGCGCCGTGCGCAAGGCCGGTGGCTATGCCAAGGACACGGCGCCTTTCGTCGAATTCCTCTGGGCCGATTTTTTCCGCACGCGCTTTGCAACCAAGGACCTGCGCAGTGGCAAGAGCGATGTCGCCTTGCCCGATCAGGCCCTGCACGAGGCCCTGGGCCTGGCGCACGGCGCCGAGGCGCGCTACCTGCCGGGCTGGTCCGGCGTCGTTGCCCCGCAATCCTGATGCGTGCCCCTGGCCTGCCTGCCTTGGCCGATTGGGGCGCCGGCCTGTCCATCGCCGGCCTGCTGCTGCCCGAGGCCGTGGCCTATTCCGGCATCGCCGGCCTGCCGCCGCAGGCCGGGGTGATTGCGCTGTTCGCCGGGCTGCTGGCCTATGGCCTGCTGGGGACCAGCCGCTTCGCCATCGTCTCGGCCACATCCTCCTCTGCCGCCGTGCTGCTGGCGGCCACGGCGTCCATGGCCGGCACCTCGCCGCAGCAGCGCATGCTGCTGGGCGTGGGCATCGTGTTGCTGACGGGCCTGTTCTTCGTGGTGGCGGGGCTGGCGCGGCTGGGCGCGGTCTCCAATTTCATTGCCAAGCCCGTGCTGCGCGGCTTTGCGCTGGGGCTGGCGCTGACCATCGTGGTCAAGCAGATCCCGCATGCCGTCGCCTTCCAGCCCGTGCATGGCGATCTGCCGCGCTTTGTCTGGGAGCTGCTGGCCGGCTGGCGGCACTGGAATGGAGCGGGCCTGGCCATGGCCGTTGCGGCGTTGCTGCTGATGCGTGCGCTGGCCCGCTGGCGTGCCCTGCCTGCGGCCTTGCTGGTGCTTGCGGCCGGCATTGCGCTGGATGCGGGCGGTTGGTGCGCACGCTGGGGCATTGCGGCCGTGGGGCCGATACGGCTGGATTTCTCCAACCCCGGCATTCCCTCGCTGTCGCGCGCCGAATGGCTGCGCCTGGGCGAGCTGGCCTTTGCGATGGCGCTCATCCTCTATGCCGAGTCCTATGGCTCCATCCGCAGCTTTGCGCTGCGCCACGGCGACCGCGTCGATGCCAACCGCGACCTGATGGCGCTGGGCGCGGCCAACCTGCTGTCGGGCGTGTTCCATGGCATGCCCGTGGGCGCGGGCTACTCGGCCACCTCGGCCAACGAGGTGGCGGGCGCGCAAAGCCGCGCTGCAGGCCTGGTGGCCTGCGCCGTGGTGGGCCTGGCCGTCTGGCTGCTGCTGCCCTGGATAGAGCGCACGCCGCAGCCGCTGCTGGCCGCCATCGTCATCCATGCCGTGGGCCACACGCTGAACCCTGCCGCGCTGCGCCCTTACTTCGCCTGGCGGCGGGATCGGTTGATCGTGGTGCTGGCCTTCTTTGCCGTGCTGGCGCTGGGCGTGCTCGACGGGTTGCTGCTGGCCATTGCGGCCAGCCTGCTCATGCTGCTGCAAACGCTGTCGCGCTCGCATGTGAGCTGGCTGGGCAGGCTGGGGGACACGCATGACTTTGTCGATGCCGCACGCCACCCTGACGCGGTGGTGCCGGCCGGCCTGCTGATCGCGCGGCCCGAGGCGCCGCTGTTCTTCGGCAATGCCGACCCGGTGTTTGCGGCCATCCGGGAGCGGCTTCAATCCCTGCCTTCGCCCCGCGGCGTGGTGCTGAGCCTGGAAGATTCGGCCGATCTCGATGCCACCAGTGTCGAGGCGCTGTGCGACTTCGCGGCCCAGTTGCGGCAACTGGGCGTGCCGCTGGCCCTGGCCCGCGTCAAGGACCCCGTGCGCGACCTGCTGGCGCGCGTGGGCAATCCGGCCTTGCCGCACGCCAGCTATGCGGGCTGGAGCGTGGACGACGCCGTGCGCCAGTTGCAGATCCCTGCGTGATCCCCGCCCCGGCGCAGCCCCTCAGCCCGCCGCCTGCGTGGACTCGCGCACGATGCAGCGCCCCTGCATGATCACCTTGCGCAGCGGCAGGTCGGGCGTGTGCAGCCGCTCCATGAGCAGGCCGAATGCGGCGCGGCCCATGGCCTCCACCGGCTGCTCGATCACGGTGATGGCGGGGGCCACCAGTTCTGTCCAGCGCTCGTTGTCGAAACCGGCAAGCGCCACATCGCCGGGGATGCGCAGGCCTGCGGCGCGTATCGCGCGCAGGCAGCCTTCCAGCAGCAGGCTGTTGCTGGCCACGAAGGCATCGGGCCGCTGCGGCTGGCGCAGCCATTGCGCGACCTCGGCCTCGGCGGCATCGCTGGTCGGCGGCAACTGGCGCAAGTCGGGCTCCAGGCCCGCATCGCGCATTGCGGCCAGATAGCCGTCGCAGCGCTCGCGCGCCGTGCTGCTGGTGCTGCCGAAGACGCCTGCAATGCGGCGGCGGCCCTGGTCCACCAGATGCCTGACCAGGGTGGCGCAGGCCTGGGCGTTGTCCAGCACCACGCTGTCATGGAAGGCCGGGGCGCCCGCCCGGTCCACCAGGACGACGGGGAACTCCAGCTGCATGCGCTCCAGCTTGTGCAGGCTGGCCTGGGTGGGCGCAAAGATCAGCCCCGCGATGCGCTCTTCCTGCATGAGCTGCAGGTACATGGCTTCGCGCTGCGGGTCTTCGTCGGTGTTGCACAACAGCACGCGCCGGCCCTGGCGATAGGCCTCGGCCTCGACCGCGCGGATCAGGGCCGTGAAAAACGGGTTGCGTATGTCGGCCACCAGCACGCCCATGGGGCCAGCGTCGCGCGCGCGCAGCCGGCGCGCCATCAGATTGGGCCGGTAGCCCGTGGCCTGCACGGCGGCGGCGACCCGCGCCCGGACCTCCTCGCTGACCGAGCCGCCCGCCAGCGCGCGCGACACCGTCGATTTGGAAACCCCGGCCGCACGGGCCACATCGTTGATGCTGATGCTCAATGCAATCGTTCCCGTTGGTTGTGGTGTGCCGCAGAGGATAACTCCAAAGAAATGCCGAGTTATGGCCGGATTATGGCCAGGTTATGTTGCAGTGCAGATTGACTGATGGTTGGGAACGTTCCCACAATCCGCGCCATGATCAATGCCCATTCATCCCTCCCGGCGGTTGCACCCACCGCTCCTGCGGGCCTGCAGATCGCCGTGCGCCTGGACGCCAGGGTGCGCGACAAGGCCGACGCCATTGCCCAGGCGGCCCGGCTGCTCCAGGACCTTGGCTGCGTGGCCCCTGGCTATGCCACCGGCATGCAGGCGCGCGAGGCCCAGGCCGAAACCTTTCTGGGCCACGGCGTGGCCATTCCCCACGGCCGCGCCGAAGACCGGGCCCTGGTGCTGCGCGACGCGGTGGCCGTGCTCCAGGTGCGCGAGGGCCTGGATTGGAATGCCGGCCAGAACGTGCATCTGGTCGTGGCGGTGGCGGCACGCTCCGATGCCCACATCACCTTGCTGCGCCGCCTGGCCGGCCTGCTGCAGACACCCCGGCTGCAGGCGCTGTTCACCACGGGCGATGCGCAGCAGGTCATTGATGTACTCCAGGGGCAAGCGGACCCGGCGCCGCCTGCCGCCCGCCCGGCGGCAGTGGACCTGGCCGAGGCGCGCGAATGGACCATTGCCTATCCCAACGGCCTGCATGCGCGGCCTGCCACGCGCTGGGCGGAGGCGGCGCGCGGCTTTGCCTCGCGCATCCAGGTGCGCCATGGCGGCGAGGTGGCCGATGCGCGGCAGATGGCCAGCCTGCTGCAGCTGGGACTGCGCGAAGGCGACAAGGTCACCGTCTCGGCAGAGGGCCCCGACGCCAGGGCCGCGGTCCAGCGCCTGTGTGCCGTGGCCCAGGCCCTGGTGGCCCAGGAACGTGCCGATGCCGACGCCGCTGCGCGCAAGGCAGCCGAATCGCCCGCCACGGGCTGGCTGCCGCCGCTGGCGCGGCCTGCCTTTGTGGGCCTGGGCGCCAGCCCGGGGCTGGCTGTGGCCCGCATCCACCAGTGGCGTGTGGAGGCCGCCGAGATCCCCGACCTGCCCGAGCCACTCAGCGTGGGCGGCGCGCGGCTGCATGCGGCGCTGGCCGAGACACAGGGCCAGTTGCGCGCCTTGCATGACGACACCCGCCGCCGCCTGGGCGAAGGCGATGCGGCCATCTTCAGCGCGCAGGCTGAGTGGCTGGGCGACACCGGACTCATCACGCGCGCCTGTCAGTTCATGGTCCAGGGCCACGGCGTGGCCTGGGCCTGGGACCGCGCCGTGGAGGAGGGTGCTGCCCGTCTCCAGGCGCTGGACAACCCTGCGCTGGCCGCGCGTGCCGCCGACCTGCGCGACGTGGGCCGGCGCGTGCTCGTGCAACTGCAGCCCTCGCTGGCAGCGGCGGGGCCGGAGGGCCTGCCGGAAGGCGGCTGCATCCTGGTCGCGGCCGATCTTTCGCCCTCGGAAACCGCCCAGCTGGACACGGCGCGCGTGGCCGCGCTGGTCACGGCGCAGGGCAGTCCCACCTCGCACACGGCCATACTCGCGCGCACGCTGGGGCTGCCGGCCGCCGTGGCGGCGGGCGGCGGCGTGCTGGGCATGGCCGATGGGGCCCTGGCCATCGTCGATGGCGCCAATGGCCGCATCTACCTTGATCCCTCGGAGCAGGACCTGGCTTCGGCGCGTGCCCACATGGCCGAGCAGCGGGCGCTGCAGGAACGCGTGTCCGCGCAGCGCAGCCTGCCTGCCATCACCACCGATGGCGTGCGCATCGAAGTCTGCGCCAACGTCAACCTGCCCGAGCAGGTGCCGCTGGCCCTGTCCCAGGGCGCCGAGGGCGTGGGCCTGATGCGCACGGAATTCCTGTTCCTGGAGCGCGGCAGCACGCCCGGCGAGGACGAGCAGTACGAAACCTACCGCGCCATGGCGCAGGCGCTGGAGGGCCGGCCGCTGATCGTTCGCGCGCTGGACATCGGCGGCGACAAGCAGGTCGCCCACCTGGAGCTGCCGCGCGAGGACAACCCCTTCCTGGGCGTGCGCGGTGCGCGGCTGCTGCTGCGCCGCCCCGACCTGCTGGAGCCCCAGATGCGCGCCCTGTACCGGGCGGCTCGCGATGGCGCAAGGCTGTCCGTGATGTTTCCCATGGTCACCAGCGTGCAGGAGCTGCTGGCGCTGCGCGCGGCCTGCGAACGGCTGCGTGCCGAACTGGACGCCCCGGTCCTGCCGCTGGGCATCATGATCGAGGTGCCCGCCGCCGCCGTGCAGGCCGACGCACTGGCCCGCCATGCCGATTTCTTCTCCATCGGCACGAACGACCTGACCCAGTACGTGCTGGCCATGGACCGCCAGAACCCGCAACTGGCGGCCGAGGCGGACAGCCTGCATCCGGCCGTGCTGCGGATGGTGCGCGCCACCGTGCAGGGTGCTGCCACCCGCGCACGCCCCGTGGGCGTCTGTGGCGGACTGGCCGGCGACCCGTTCGGTGCGCTGCTGCTGGCCGGGCTGGGGGTGGGCGAGCTGTCCATGACGCCCAACGACATCGCCGTTGTCAAGGCCGGCCTGCGCGCGGCCAGCCTGCGGCAGTTGCAGGCGCTGGCAGACAGGGCGCTGGATTGCGAGGATGCTGCGCAGGTGCGGGACCTGGCCAAGGAGGTGACGGCATGAACGCCCCGCAAGCCATCACCGTGACCCTGAACCCGGCCATAGACCAGCTCGTGACCCTGGATGCGCTGCTGCCCGGCCAGGTGCAGCGCGCATTGGGCAGCGTGCAGGCGCCGGGCGGCAAGGGCATCAATGTTGCCGCCGCCTTGGCGGGCCTGGGCGTTTCCACGGCCGCGCTGGGCGTGCTGGGCAGCGACAACGCCGGCATGTTCGAGGCCTTGTTCGCCCAGCGCGGCATTGCCGACGCCTGCCTGCGCGTGCCGGGCCAGACGCGCACCAACATCAAGCTGGTGGCCGATGGCGGACGCCAGACCACGGACATCAACCTGCCGGGCCTGGTGTTGGCCGAAGCGCATCTGGACGCCGTCATGGCCGCGCTGGCCCGGTATCTGCGGCCCGGCCTGGCCGTGGTGCTGTCGGGCAGCCTGCCGGCCGGCCTGCCTGCGGACAGCTGGGCCCGGCTCCAGGCCCAGGCCGTGGCCGCCGGTGCCGATGTGCTGCTGGACACCAGCGAGGCCCCCCTGGCCGCCGCCCTGGCCACGGCCCCCCATGCGGCCATGCCCTGGGCCATCAAGCCCAACCGGGAGGAGTTGCAGGCCGCCACAGGCCAGCGCCTGGACGGCCGCGATGCGCTTCTGGCCGCCGCGCGCAGTCTGCTGGACAGAGGGCTGGGGCTGGCCGTGGTGTCCATGGGCGAGGAGGGCGCGCTGTTCGCCAGCGCGCAAGGCTCGGTGATTGCGCGGCCGCCGCAGCGCGCGCGCGGCAGCTCCGTGGGCGCGGGCGATGCCATGGTCGCGGGCATGGTGGCCGCGCGGCTGCGCGGACTGGATCTGGCGGACACCGCACGCCTGTCCACGGCCAGCGCGCTGGCCTGGCTGCAGGCCGCACCCGCACGCGAAGTCGATGCCAACCGCGTCCAGGCCCTGGCCGCCAGCGTGCTGCTGGAGCCATGCCAGTGGCCGTGATCCCCCATTCTTCAGGCGCTTTCATGAACCCTCTTTTTGTGGTGATCGCAGCCGCCGGGCATGACGCCGAAGCGCTGCTGGCCGCCGAAGCCCTGCGCCATGCGGCCGGACAGCGTCCCTTGGCCGTGGAAGTGCGCGCCAGCGGCGGTGTGATCGGGCTGCATGCGGCCGATGCCGCCGCGCAGGCCGGGCAATTGCTGATCGTGGGGGATGCCGGCACCGATGACGATGCAGATACCGCCGCCGATGCCTCCCGCTTCGTGCAGGCCGCCGTCGAGCGCTGCAGCCTGCGCGAGGCGCTCGACGATCCGGCCGGCGTGCTTGCACGCTGCGCTGCCGCCAGTCCCGCAGCACAGCGCACGGGCAAGCGGATCGTGGCCGTCACCTCCTGCCCCACGGGCATCGCCCATACCTTCATGGCGGCCGAGGGCCTGCAACGCGGCGCGGCGGCGCTGGGCCACGCCATGCGCGTGGAGACGCAAGGCTCGGTGGGCGCGCTCGATGCGCTGACGCCGCAGGAGATTGCCGAGGCCGACCTGGTCATCATCGCCGCCGACCGCGAGGTCGATCTTTCGCGCTTCGCGGGCAAGCCGCTGCTGCGCAGCGGCACCAAGCCGGCCATACGCGACGGCTCGGGGCTGATCGCCAAGGCGCTGGCCGAAGCCACCGTGCATGGTGCCGCCGTGGGCGCTGCTGCAGGCGGCGCCGCGCCCACGCCGGCCCGGACCCAGGGCGGTGCCTATCGCCACCTGATGACCGGCGTGTCCTTCATGCTGCCCTTCGTCACGGCGGGCGGCATTCTGATCGCCATGGCCTTTGCGCTGGGCGGCATCTATGTCCATGACGATGCGCACCAGGGCACGCTGGGATGGACGCTGTTCCAGATCGGCGCCAAGGGCGGCTTTGCGCTGATGGTGCCGGCGCTGGCCGGCTATATCGCCTATTCCATTGCCGACCGGCCCGGCATTGCGCCGGGCATGATCGGCGGGATGATCGCGTCCAGCATGGGCGCAGGCTTCATCGGCGGCATCGCGGCCGGCTTCATCGCCGGCTACGGCGTGGCCTTCATGGCGGCGCACATCCGGCTGCCGCAGGCGCTCAAGGGCCTGCTGCCCATGCTGATCCTGCCTGTGCTGGGCAGCCTGTTCACGGGGCTGCTGATGTTCTATCTGGTCGGTGCGCCCGTGGCCGAGCTGCTGCAGTGGCTGAGCGCCTGGCTGCGCGGCATGCAGGGTGCCAGCGCCTTGCTGCTGGGCCTGTTGCTGGGCGCGATGATGGCCTTTGACATGGGCGGGCCGGTGAACAAGGCCGCCTATGCGTTTTCCACGGGAATGATCGCGAGCCAGGTCTACACGCCCATGGCTGCAGCCATGATCGCCGGCATGACGCCGCCGCTGGGGCTGGCCCTGGCCACGCGCCTGTTTGCCGACCGCTTCACGCGCGAGGAGCGCGGCAGCGCCGCCTCGGCCGGCGTGCTGGGCCTGGCCTTTGTCACCGAGGGGGCCATTCCCTACGCGGCGCGCGATCCGCTGCGCACGATTCCGGCCCTGGTGCTGGGCTCGGCCGTGGCCGGCGCCGTGTCCATGCTGGCGGGTGTGGAGCTGAAGGTGCCGCATGGCGGCATCTTCGTCGCGCCCATTCCCAACGCCGTGACCCACGTGGCCATGTATGCGGTGGCGCTGGTGGCGGGCGTGGTGGTCACGGCCATCGCCCTGCGCATGTTCAAAAGGCCCGCCGAAGCGGGCCTTTGAAGCCGGAAGCCGGGGAACGCCTGTAGCGGCTCCCCCCGCAGCGTTCAGCGGGCTGCGGCGCGGGCCTGTTCCAGCCAGCCGTCGAAGGTCTTCTGGTGGGCCTTGATCCAGCCGTCCACATGGCGGTTGATGTCCGAGGGCTTGTTCTGGCCCTGGCTCATCATGTGGTTCTGCGCGCTGATGTCGCCCACGGGCAGCTGCATCAGCTCGAACAGCTTGCCGGCGTCGGGGTGCTTGTCGGTGAAGGCCTTGTTGGCCACGATCTGCTGCTTGTTCACCACGAAGCCGTAGTTCTTGCCGTTGGGCAGCTTGGTATCGAACTTGGCCTGCTCGCCGGGCAGCGAGGAGAAGGGCACCTCCAGCCACACCACGTCCTTGCCGGGCTTGAGCACGTTGCTCACCCAGTAGGGCGTCCAGGTGTAGTAGAGGATGGGCTTGCCGGCCTTGTAGCGCGAGATGGTGTCGGCGATCAGCGCCGAGTACGTGCCCTGCTTGTGGGTCACGGTGTCGCGCAGCTTGTAGGCCGTCAGGTGGTGCTCGATCACGGCCTCGCAGCCCCAGCCCGGCGTGCAGCCGGTGAGGTCGGCCTTGCCGTCGCCGTCCGAGTCGAACAGCTTGGCGATCTTGGGGTCCTTCAACTGGCCGATATTGGTGATCTTGTATTCGTCGGCCGTCTTCTTGTCGATCAGGTAGCCCTGGGCCGCGTTGTCCGAGTAAACGCCCTTGCGGAACAGCTTGGCGTCGCCGCCCGCATTCTTGTAGTAGTCGGCGTGCAGCGGGTTCCAGTGCGTGGCCAGGAAAGTGGCATCGCCATTGGCAATCGCCACGTGGGCCGTGGGGTACTCGACTTCCTGGAAGGGCTGCACGTCGTAGCCCAGCTTCTCCAGGGCCTTCATGACGATCAGGGTCTGGAAGCTTTCTTCGGCGATGGAGCTCTTGAGCGGCGACACCTTCACGCCCTTGCCGGGCTGGTCGCTGGCGGCCGATGCGCCTGCGCAGGCCAGTGCGATGCCGGCAGCCATCGTGGCGGTGCGCAGCCAGTGGCTGGCAGCGGCAGTCGGCAGTCGGTTGTGGTTCAGGGCTTGGTTCATCCTCGGGTTCCTCCGTTGTGTGATGAAAGGGGAGTGGGCGGCCAGCGCGGCTGGCCGCTTTTCGGGAAGGCGGCGCGGCAGTGGGCCCATCCGCGCCGCAGTGAAAGCATTCAGCTGGTGCTGCCGCGATGGACCGGCTTGTTGCCGGCGCCCAGCAGGCGGGCGATGCAGCCGGCGGGGCCGCTGTGCCACCAGCGCGCACCGCCACGGGTCGTCTGCCCCATGGCCTGGGTGATGCGGTCCAGCACGATGGCCAGCAGCACGATGCCCAGTCCGCCCACGGTGGCCAGGCCCATGTCCAGGCGGCCGATGCCGCGCAGCACCATCTGGCCCAGGCCGCCCACGGCGATCATGGAGGCGATCACCACCATGGACAGCGACAGCATCAGCGCCTGGTTCACGCCCGCCATGATGGACGGCATGGCCAGCGGCAGCTGCACCTTCCACAGCAACTGCCAGGGCGATGCGCCATAGGCGCGGCTGGCCTCGATCAGGTCGGGGCGCACCTGGCGGATACCCAGGTTGGTCAGTCGGATCAGCGGCGGCAGCGCGAAGATGATGGTCACGATCACGCCGGGCACGTTGCCGATGCCGAACAGCATCACCACGGGCACCAGGTAGACGAAGGCCGGCGTGGTCTGCATGGCGTCGAGCAGCGGGCGTGTCCAGCGCTGCGCACGGTCGCTGGAGGCCAGCAAAATCCCCGCAGGCAGGCCGATGACCATGCAGAACACCAGCGAGGTCAGCACCAGGGACAGCGTCACCATGGCCTCGGGCCAGATGCCCAGCATGGCGACCACCACCAGCGAGATGGCGGCGCCAATGGCCATGGCGCGGCCCGCGAACTGCCAGGCCACCAGGGTCAGGATCAGGATCAGCAGTGGCCAGGGCAGGGCCAGCATGGCATCGGTGATGCCCGACAGCGTGCCGTCGATGGGCGTGCGCACGGCCTGGAAGAAGGGGCGGAAATGGTGGACCACCCATTCCAGGCCGCTGTTGATCCAGCCCTGCACGGGCAGGCCGTCGGTGGTCAATTGGTGCCAGAGGCTGGCATGGGCGTCGTCGGGAACGCCCGAGCCGGCCGAGGCGCCCAGCCAGTCACCGCCTGCGGCATCACCGCCGCTGGCGGCGCCCCAGGGATCGGCCGAGGCATCGGGTGCCGGCGTGGCGGCGGTGGCCCAGGGATCGGCGCTTGCAGAGGCAGCAGAGGCTGCGGAATCGGTGGAAGCAGGGGCTGCGCTCGCATCGGCCCAGGGATCGGTGGCGGCAGCGGCGGTGTTCGGGTTCAGGCTGTTGGTTGCATCGCTCATGCGGCATCTCCTTGTCGTTGTTCGATCGGCTCCACGGTCGGCGCGACGGTGGGGGCGTTGGAGGCCGGGAAATGCGGGTTGAGCGTGACCGGCGGCACGATCTCCTGCGGCGGCGGCACGGGCGGCGTGTCGCGGTCCAGGAAGCGCAGCATGGTGGTGCGGCTGACCACGCCCATGAACTGGCCGTCGTCGCTGGTCACCGGTAGCGCGCAGGGCGCGGCGGCCACGGGGCCGAACAGCTCGGCCACCGGCGTGCCTGCGGACAGCGGCTCGACGTTGGGCAGGAAGGCGTGGCTCAGGCCCAGCATGCCGGGGCGGCCATGCAGTGCGTCGCGCAGCGACTGCGAGGACACCACGCCCAGGAAGCGGCGGCGCGCGTTGACCACATAGGCGTAGTCGCGGTCGGAGTCTTCCAGCAGACGCTGGGCTGCGCGGCAGCCGCGGTCGCTGTGCTCGGACACCACGGTCAGCGCCTGGCGCGCGATGTCGCCGGCCTTGAAGACCGAGGCCGCATCCACGCCGCGCACGAAGCTGCGGACATAGTCGTCGGCGGGGCTGCGCAGGATCTCGTCGGGCGTGCCGACCTGGATCACCTGGCCGTCCTTCATGATGGCGATGCGGTCGCCGATGCGCATGGCCTCGTCCAGGTCATGCGAGATGAAGACGATGGTGCGGCGCTGGATCTGCTGCAGGCGCAGCAGCTCGGACTGCATCTCCGTGCGGATGATGGGGTCCAGGGCCGAGAAGGCCTCGTCCATCAGCAGGATGGACGGATCGGACGCCAGCGCCCGGGCCAGGCCCACGCGCTGCTGCATGCCGCCCGACAGCTCGTCGGGGTAGCTGGCGCCCCAGGCGCCCAGGCCCACCTGCTCCAGCGCGGCCTGGGCCTGCTTCTGACGCTCGGCCTTGTCGGCGCCGGCCAGCTCCAGGCCGAAGGCCGTGTTGTCCAGCACCGTCATGTGCGGCATCAGCGCAAAGGACTGGAACACCATGGAAATGTCCTTGCGGCGCAGCGCGCGCAGATCGCGCTCGCTCAGGGCATTGATGTCCTGGCCATCGACCACGATGCGCCCGGCCGTGGGCTCGATGAGGCGGTTGAGCATGCGCACCAGGGTGGACTTGCCCGAGCCCGACAGGCCCATGACGACGAAGATCTCGCCGGCCTCGATGGTGAAATTGGCGTCGAACACGCCGATGGATTGGCCCGTGCGCTCCAGGATCTCCTGTTTGCTCAGGCCCTGTTGAACGAGGTCGAGTGCGGTCTTGGGGTCGTCCCCGAACACCTTGAACACATGATCGATGATGATCTGCTTGGCCACTGTGGCGTTCTCCTTTTGGGTGAGATGGAACACAGTCCAGCGTCCTCGACGGGCGAAGACGCTGGCGCGCAAGCCAAAAATGAAGCCCTGATGCCGTTCGCTGCAGAGGACTGCCGTCCCCCGTTGCTGGGATTCAAACAGGTGCGAAAGCACCCGAGGCGGCTCGGATGGCACGCGAAGCGGTGCGCAAGAGCCAGAAGGCGAGAGCAGCCGGCGGCGAGGCGCGCGGTGTCTCAGTCGGGCATCGTGGCTGAAGATCAGCCAGCGCGATGCCCCACAACATCAGGACCGAGTTTCGGCCCGGTTGACGGGGCTGTGCCGGGAGCACAACGATCCGCCGGGGTGTATCGGCAGGCCGTGAAGACGGTGCCGATGACCTGCTTGGCAGGTTGTAAAGAAGCCGAAATTATATAAAACAGGTTTTACTGCGTCAAAACGCATGAGCCGAAGAAGGCCTGTTTTGGGCTGTTTCAAGCCCTTGGGGGCTGCAATCCGGCCAATATTTGCTCACTTAATGAGAGCATTGAGGCCATTATTCACAAGGCATATGCTGTCATCGATGAATAAAATCGGTCAAGCGTCAGCTTGAGGAAAGCTTCAGGGCCGATCTGCGGCAAAAAGCGTGCCTGGCGCGCTGGCCGGCCGGGCGCCAGCAGGTGTCCGACCCGTTGCCTGCGCCCGCCCATGAAAAAAGCCCCGCGGCGGCTGGCGCTGCGGGGCTTTGGTGCGGGATGCCGCCGGCTCAGTGGTTACTGGCCGTGCTGTTGATCAGTTTGTCGGTGTAGGCGATGGCCAGTGCGCTGGCCAGGAAGGTGACGTGGATGATGGTCTGCCACATCAGCACCTTGACGTCGTAGCTGCCCGCGTTGATGAAGGTCTTGAGCAGGTGGATGGAGCTGATGCCGATGATGGACAGGGCCAGCTTGACCTTGAGGATGGAGGCGTTCACGTGGCCCAGCCACTCGGGCTGGTCGGGGTGGCTGTCCAGGCCCAGGCGGCTGACGAAGGTTTCGTAGCCGCCCACGATGACCATGATCAGCAGGTTGGAGATCATCACCACGTCGATCAGCGCCAGGACCACCAGCATGATGATGGTCTCGTTGAGCGCGCCGATGGGCGCATCGTGCTTGTAGCCGATGCTGGTGATCAGGGCCTGCAGCGCCTCCTGGTTGCCGAAGGCGGCCTCGATCAGGTGCCACAACTCGAGCAGGAAGTGCCAGACGTAGACGCCCTGGGCAGCAATCAGGCCCAGGTACAGCGGCAGCTGCAGCCAGCGGCTGGCGAAGATCAGGGAGGGTAGGGGACGCAGGGGGGAGCCGGGGGCTCGATTGGAGTTTTGCTGGCGGGCCATGGTGGTCGGTCGCGCTTGTCTGGTGTGGGAGCGTGGATGGGAGGGGACAATGGCCGTGGAAAACGGGCGCGCGATTTTAGCGGCGAAACAGGCCATTGCCAGTGACAGCCGGGAACTGCGGGGAATCCCCAGGTAGACGCGCCCAAGGGGGTTTCAGTCAGTGGCATGTAAGACCGGCCCCCGACAGTCACACCACAATTTTTATTTGGCCAGCCCAGGAGACAAGCAAGCATGAGCACCGCAACAGCATCCCCCATTGAATCGGTACTGGTGGAGAACCGGGTCTTCCCGCCGCCGGCAGACTTCGCCGCCAAGGCCCGCATCTCCGGCATGGAGCAGTACAAGGCGCTGTGCGCCGAGGCAGAGAACGACTACCAGGGCTTCTGGGCCCGCCTCGCGCGCGAGAACGTGGTCTGGTCCAAGCCCTTCACCCAGGTGCTGGACGACAGCAATCCCCCGTTTTTCCGCTGGTTCGCCGACGGCGAACTCAACGCCAGCGCCAACTGCCTGGACAAGCACATGGGCACGGACGTCGAGCACAAGACGGCCATCATCTTCGAGGCCGATGGCGGCGAGGTCACCAAGGTCAGCTACCGCGAACTGCTGGAGCGCGTCTCGCAGTTCGCCAACGCGCTCAAGGCGCAGGGTGTGCAAAAGGGCGACCGTGTCCTGATCTACATGCCCATGACCATCGAGGGCGTGATCGCCATGCAGGCCTGCGCGCGCATCGGCGCCACGCACAGCGTGGTGTTCGGCGGCTTCTCGGCCAAGGCGGTGCAGGAGCGCATCGTGGACGTGGGCGCCGTGGCCGTGATCACCGCCAACTACCAGATGCGCGGCGGCAAGGAGCTGCCGCTCAAGGCCATCGTGGACGATGCGCTGGCGCTGGGCGGCTGCGAGGCCGTGCGCCATGTCTTCGTCTACGAGCGCACGGCCACGGCCTGTGCCATGACGGCAGGCCGCGACAAGACCTTCGGCGAGATCCTGGCCGGCCAGAGCACCGAGTGCGCACCCGTGGCCGTGGATTCCGAGCACCCGCTGTTCATCCTCTACACCAGCGGCTCCACGGGCAAGCCCAAGGGCGTGCAGCACTGCACGGGCGGCTATGTGCTGTGGGCCAAGCAGACCATGGAGTGGACCTTCGACCTCAAGCCCAGCGACGTGTTCTGGTGCACGGCCGACATCGGCTGGATCACCGGCCACACCTACGTGGCCTATGGTCCGCTGGCCGCTGGCGCCACGCAGATCGTGTTCGAGGGCGTGCCCACCTTCCCCAACGCGGGCCGCTTCTGGCAGATGATCGAGCGCCACGGCTGCACCATCTTCTACACGGCGCCCACGGCCATCCGCTCGCTGATCAAGGCCGCCGACGGCGATGCCGCCGTGCATCCGAAGAACTCGGACCTGTCCAGCCTGCGCCTGCTGGGCAGCGTGGGCGAGCCCATCAATCCCGAGGCCTGGATGTGGTACCACCGCAATGTGGGCGGCGAGCGCTGCCCCATCGTGGACACTTTCTGGCAGACCGAGAACGGCGGCCACGTGATCGCCCCCATGCCTGGCGCCACGCCGCTGGTGCCGGGTTCGTGCACGCTGCCGCTGCCGGGCATCATGGCCGCCATCGTCGACGAGACCGGCCATGAACTGCCCAACGGCGCAGGCGGCCTGCTGGTGGTCACCAAGCCCTGGCCCAGCATGATCCGCACCATCTGGGGCGACCCCGAGCGCTTCAAGAAGAGCTACTTCCCGGCCGAGCTGGGCGGGCAGACCTACCTGGCCGGCGACGGCGCGGTGCGCAGCGAGGACCGTGGCTACTTCCGCATCACGGGCCGCATCGACGATGTGCTCAATGTCTCGGGCCACCGCATGGGCACGATGGAGATCGAGTCGGCCCTGGTGTCCAAGACCGACCTGGTGGCCGAAGCCGCCGTGGTGGGCCGCCCCGATGACCTGACAGGCGAGGCCATCTGCGCCTTCGTGGTGCTCAAGCGCTCGCGTCCCACGGGCGAGGAGGCCAAGCAGATCGCCAAGGAGCTGCGCGACTGGGTGGCCAAGGAAATCGGCCCCATCGCCAAGCCCAAGGACATCCGCTTTGGCGACAACCTGCCCAAGACGCGCAGCGGCAAGATCATGCGCCGCCTGTTGCGCTCGATTGCCAAGGGCGAGGCCATCACCCAGGACACGAGCACGCTGGAGAACCCGGCCATCCTCGACCAGTTGGCCGAGACGAACTGAGGGCGGACACGCCCGCCATGAAGAACCGGAGCACAGGCTCCGGTTTTTTCTTGGCTGGACTGCGGGCGGCGCGCTGTCTTGCAGTCCTATTTTGTGTGGGCCGACAGCTCAGGCATGATGGCTGCAGTACAACCGAAGCTGTTGTTTTCACCACTGCCGAGGGAGGCGTTGCACCATGAATCTGAGAACCCTGTCGCTGCTGATCACCGTGGCCCTGATTGCGCTGCTGGCGGCATTCAACTGGAACACGCTGGCCGCGCCTTCCGTCGTGTCGCTGGGCGTGACCGAAGTCCAGGCGCCGCTGGGCGTGCTGATGCTGGCGCTGACCTGCCTGCTGGGCGTGTTCTTCGTCGCCTATGTGCTGTGGCTGCAGGGCTCGGTACTGATGGAGGCGCGCCGCCACGCCAAGGAAATGCAGGCCCAGCGTGACCTGGCCGACAAGGCCGAGGCCTCGCGTTTCACCGAGCTGCGCACCGTGCTGGAAGACCTGCATGCGCGTGACAAGGAAGTGCTGATGGCACGGCTGGACGGGCTGGAGGCGCACCTGGTGCAGCGTGCCCAGGAGTCGGACAACAGCACGGCCGCCTATGTGGGGCAGCTGGAGCAGCAGGTTCGCCTGTACCAGCAGCCCGGCGCAGGCGCTCCGGACTACAGGTAGGCGGCTCGCGCCTGGAATCACGGGCGTACCATGAAAAAAAACCGCGCGACTTTCGTTGCGCGGTTTTTTTCGTTGCGGGCCCCGAGGCGGGAGGCCGGCGGAACTTACTTCAGCGACAGCACCCAGGCGGCCAGCTTCTTGGCGTCGGCATCGTTGACCTGGGGGTTGGCGGGCATGGGAACCGGGCCCCAGACGCCGCTGCCGCCCTTCATGATCTTGGCGGCCAGCTTGTCCACCGCGTCCTTCTGGCCTGCGTACTTGGAGGCCACATCCTTATAGGACGGGCCCACCAGCTTCTTGTCCACGGCGTGGCAGGCCATGCAGTTCTTGGAGGCGGCAAGAGCCTGGTCGGCCATGGCGGGAGCCACGGTGACGACGGTCAAGGCCAATGCGATCAATGTCTGCTTCATCATGAGTTCCTGGGGGTTGTCGGGAATAATTATGCGAAACATTGTAGTGGGCGCGCATGCCTGATGCGTTACCTCGTGTGAAGCACCGTCTGGTGAAGGAGAAGTTATGTATCTGTTGGGAATCGCGGTCCTGCTCACCCTGCTGAAGTTGGCCGATATCGAGCCTGTGGCCTCCTGGTCCTGGTACGTCATCCTGGGCGCCTATGGCGTGACGGCAGCCTGGTGGGCCTGGGCCGACACCTCTGGCTACACCAAGCGGCGCGCGGCCGACAAGATCGAGCAGCGGCGCTTGAAGCGCATCGAAAAGAACAAGGAAGCCATGGGCACGGGCACGCGCTCGCGTTCGCGCCGCTGAGGGGCCTTGAACGGCGGCGCAGGCTTCGCCGCAGGCGATGCCTGGGGTCTGCAAAGGGGCGGCCCATGCCGGCCGAGGCATTCCTGTGCCCCAGCGGTGCGGCGGGCGCTGCGCCATAATCTTCGCCCAGACCCTGGCCTTCCCCACAGGACCAGGGATGGACCGAGACGACAGACAACTGGATTCCCCATGCCCGCATACCGTTCCAAGACTTCCACCGGCGGCCGCAACATGGCCGGTGCGCGCGCCCTGTGGCGTGCCACCGGCATGAAGGATGGCGACTTCGACAAGCCCATCATCGCCATCGCCAACTCCTTCACGCAGTTCGTTCCGGGCCACGTCCACCTCAAGGACCTGGGCCAGCTGGTGGCGCGCGAGATCGAGGCCGCAGGCGGCGTGGCCAAGGAATTCAACACCATTGCCGTGGACGACGGCATCGCCATGGGCCACGACGGCATGCTGTACTCGCTGCCCAGCCGCGACATCATCGCGGACTCGGTGGAGTACATGGTCAACGCCCACTGCGCCGACGCGCTGGTGTGCATCTCCAACTGCGACAAGATCACCCCCGGCATGCTGATGGCTGCCATGCGGCTGAACATTCCGGTGATCTTCGTCTCCGGCGGCCCCATGGAGGCGGGCAAGACCAAGCTGGCCAATCCCAACACGCACAAGCTGGAGTTCAAGAAGCTGGACCTGGTCGATGCCATGGTGATCGCGGCCGACTCCAACTACACCGACGAGCAGGTCGCCCAGGTCGAGCGCTCGGCCTGCCCGACCTGCGGTTCCTGCTCGGGCATGTTCACCGCCAACTCCATGAACTGCCTGACCGAGGCGCTGGGCCTGTCCCTGCCCGGCAACGGCACGGTGCTGGCCACGCATGCCGACCGCGAGGAACTGTTCAAGCGCGCCGGCCGCCGCATCGTCGAGCTGGCCCGCGAGTACTACGAGCAGGAAGACGCCTCCGTGCTGCCGCGCTCCGTGGGCTTCAAGGCCTTCGAGAACGCGATGACGCTGGACATCGCCATGGGTGGCTCCACCAACACCATCCTGCACCTGCTGGCCATTGCCCGTGAAGCCGAGATCGACTTCACCATGGCCGACATCGACCGCCTCTCGCGCTCCGTGCCCCAGCTGTGCAAGGTGGCGCCCAACACGCAGAAGTACCACATCGAGGATGTGCACCGCGCCGGCGGCATCTTCGCCATCCTCGGCGAGCTGGCCCGCGCGGGCAAGCTGCACACCGACGTGCCCACCGTGCACGCCAAGACCCTGGGCGAAGGCCTGGCGCAGTGGGACATCACCACCACCCAGGACGAAGCCGTCAGGCACTTCTACCTGGCAGGCCCGGCAGGCATTCCCACCCAGGTGGCCTTCAGCCAGAACACGCGCTGGCCCAGCCTGGACCTGGACCGTGCAGAAGGCTGCATCCGCTCCTACGAGCACGCCTTCTCCAAGGAAGGCGGCCTGGCCGTGCTGACGGGCAACATCGCCCTGGACGGCTGCGTGGTCAAGTCGGCCGGCGTGGACGAAAGCATCCACGTGTTCGAAGGCACGGCCCACGTGACCGAGTCGCAGGACGAGGCCGTGCAGAACATCCTGGACGACAAGGTCAAGGCCGGCGACATCGTCGTCGTGCGCTATGAAGGTCCCAAGGGCGGCCCGGGCATGCAGGAAATGCTCTACCCGACCAGCTACATCAAGTCCAAGGGCCTGGGCAAGGAGTGCGCGCTGCTGACCGACGGACGCTTCTCGGGCGGCACCTCGGGCCTGTCCATCGGCCACTGCTCGCCGGAAGCTGCCGCTGGCGGCGCCATCGGTCTGGTGAAGAACGGCGACCGCATCCGCATCGACATTCCCAACCGCAGCATCAACGTGCTGGTCTCCGACGAGGAGCTAGCCCGCCGCCGTGCCGAGCAGGATGCCAAGGGCTGGAAGCCCGCCGAGCCGCGCCCGCGCAAGGTCTCGGCCGCGCTCAAGGCCTATGCCAAGCTGGTGATGTCGGCCGACAAGGGCGCCGTGCGCGACCTGTCCCTGCTGGACGACTGACACCGCGCAGCACCGCCGCCCGGCGGTGCGCACCCGATGAAAAGAAAAAGGGATGGAAGGCCTTGCGGCTTTCCATCCCTTTTTCTTTTCTCTTCTTTCAGGCCCTTGAGGGCTCTTGTTTCATCGCGGGGCGACCGGCTTGCCGTTTCATCGTGGCTGCCGGTTTGCTTTTCATCGTGGGGCGACTTGTCTTCAGGCGGGCTCGCCCATCTTGCTTTGCAGGTAGTTGGGCAGACCGATCTTCTCGATCAGGCCCAGTTGCTTCTCCAGCCAGTAGGCGTGGTCTTCTTCCGTGTCGCGCAGCTGGGCCAGCAGCAGGTCACGGCTGTTGAAGTCGCTGTGGCGCTCGCACAGGGCCATGGCCGAGCGCAGGCTGTCACGCACACGGTATTCGGTGGCCAGGTCCTTGCGCAGCATCTCTTCGACGGTCTCGCCGGGCGTGAACTCGTGCGGGCGCATGTCGGGGCGGCCGCCCAGGAACAGGATGCGGCGCAGGATGGCGTCGGCGTGCTGGGTTTCCTCTTCCATCTCATGGCCGATGCGCTCGAACAGGCGCAGCAGGCCCTGGTCTTCGTACTGGCGCGAGTGGATGAAGTACTGGTCGCGCGCGGCAAGCTCGCCGCGCAGCAACTCTATGAGGCATTCGATGACTTCTGGTTGGCCTTGCATGTTCTTCTTCTCCTGACTGTGTGAACGCCGCAAGTATCGCGTGAACCGGCCCTTGGGCCAAAGCGCGCGCTGCAATTCCCCGTGGACGGCGCATTGCATGCATGCGCGACGCAGAAGCATTCGCATCGCGGCAGGCTGGTGGGGGGGGCTGGGGCTAGGGTAAACGCTGTATTGCGGGCTTCAATAATAGTTATTTATCATAACGATTATGGAGCCGAAGCATCGGTGTCCAAAACCCCATTTCCCCTTTGCACAAGGAAGCGCAATGAGCACCGAACGTACCGAAGAACAGACCGTGTCCTGCACCGTCACAGGCCGCGTGGCCTGGGTGAAATTCAACCGTCCCGAAAAGCGCAACGCCATGAGCCCCCAGCTCAACCGCCAGATGATGCGTGTGCTCGACGACCTGGAGTTCCGTGACGACGTGGGCGTGGTCGTGCTTGCAGGCGAAGGCACGGCCTGGACGGCCGGCATGGACCTGAAGGAATACTTCCGCGAGACCGAGGCCACCGGCCTGGCCGGAACCCGCAAGGCCCAGCGCGAGAGCTATGGCTGGTGGCGCCGCCTGCGCTGGTTCCAGAAGCCGACCATTGCCATGGTCAACGGCTGGTGCTTCGGCGGCGGCTACGGCCCCCTGTTCGCCTGCGACCTGGCCTTTGCCTCGGATGACGCCAAGTTCGGCCTGTCCGAAATCAACTGGGGCATCCTGCCCGGTGGCGGCGCCTCCAAGGTGGCCGTGGAGCTGCTGTCCTTCCGCCGTGCCATGTACCACGCCATGCTGGGCGAGAACATCGACGGCCGCACGGCCGCCGAGTGGGGCCTGGTCAACGAGTCGCTGCCGGCCGATCGCCTGCAGGCCCGCGTCACCGAAGTGGCCGAGGCCCTGCTGCAGAAGAACCCCAGCGCCCTGAAGGCCACCAAGGACGCCATCCGCCGCGTGCGCGACATGAGCTACGACAACGCCGAGGACTACCTGGTGCGCGCCCAGGAAGCCGCCAACAGCTATGACAACGAAGGCCGCAAGGAAGGCATGCGCCAGTTCCTGGACGACAAGACCTACAAGCCCGGCCTGGGCACCTACGACTTGAGCAAGCAAGTCACCCCCTGAGGCGCTTCGCGCCTTCCCCCTCTCTAACTCGCTTCGCGAGGGAGGGGGACGACACCCTCAGTGCGGGGCGGCCCTTCCTCGGTGTCCCTCGCTTGGGCAGCGTCCACCACGGGCGGTAGGCCTCCCAGCTTTAATCATTGGAGACAAGAATGACAACGACAGAGATGGCGGCCGCCCTGCGGCCCGACATCGGCAGGCTGCTGAGGCCGCGTTCCATCGCCATCGTCGGCGCCTCGGCCACGCCGGGTGCGCTGGGCGCATCGGTGCTGGGCAATCTGGAGCGCAACGGCTTCGCCGGCGACATCCACCTGATCAATCCCAAGCGCAGCGAGATCGCCGGGCGGGCCTGCCTGGCCTCGGTCGATCAGCTGCCCGAAGGCGTGGATGTGGCCGTGCTGGCCATCCCCCAGCCCTTTGTGCTGGACACGGTGCGCGCACTGGCGGCGCGCCGCGTGGGCGCGGCGGTGATCTTCTCGGCAGGCTTTGCCGAGGCCGGCGAGCGCGGCATGGCCGAGCAGCGCGAGATCGCACGCATTGCCGCCGAGGCCGGCATGGTGGTGGAAGGCCCCAACTGCCTGGGCTGCATCAACTACCTGCAGCGCGTGCCGCTGACCTTTGTCGAGGTGAATATCGACGCGCAGCATATCGATGCCGCGCGGCCCGCGATAGGCGTGGTCTCGCAAAGCGGCGCCATGATGACCGTGCTGTGCACCACGCTGGCCAGCCGCGCGCTGCCGCTGTCGCACGCCATCTCCACGGGCAACGAGGCCGCCAGCCATGCCGAGGACTATGTGGACTTCCTGCTGGAGCAGCCTTCCACGCGCGTGGTCGCCATGATCGTCGAGCAGTTCCGCCAGCCCGCGCGCATCCTGGCCGCCGTGGCCCGCGCGCGCAGCCTGGGCAAGTCCGTGGTGCTGCTGCATCCGGGCAAGAGCAGCGCGGCGCGCGCTTCGGCCGCCACGCACACCGGCGCCATGGCCGGCGACTATGCGCTGATGCGCACCAAGCTGGAACGCGCAGGCGCCGTGTTTGCCGAGACACTGGAGGAGCTGGGCGACATCGCCGAGATCGCCATCCGCTGCCCCGTGCTGCCATCGGCTGGTGGGGCCGGTGCAGCCGCTGCAGCGGGAGTTGCCGTGCTGGGCGAGTCCGGCGCCTTCAAGGCGCTGACGCTGGACTGGGCCGAGGAACTGGGCCTGGCCCTGCCCGCCATCGGCGACGACGACTCGCCCGCGCTGCGGGCTGCGCTGCCCGAGTTCGTGGGCGTGAGCAACCCGCTGGACCTCACGGCCCAGGGCCTGGTGGAGCCGGATCTGTATTTCCGCACGCTGGATGCGCTGTTTGGCGATGCGCGCTTTTCCACCGTCCTGGTCGGCCTGATCCAGGGCGATCCGGTGACCTGCGGCATCAAGATGCCACCCGTGCTGCGCGCCGTGCGCGAGCTGCGGCCGGCCAAGCCCGTCATCGTGGCGGGCCTGGACGAGGGCGCGGCCGTGCCTGCCGAGTTCATCGCCGAGATGCGTGCGCTGGGCGTGCCGTACTTCCCCAGCACCGAGCGTGCCCTGCGCGCCGTGCAGCGCCTGACGGCCTTCAGCCAGCGCAGTTTCGAGCGAACCGATGGCCAGCCCGTCGCGCTGACCCTGCCCGCAGGCCGCACGGTGGTGCCCGAGTACGAATCCAAGGCCGTGCTGGCACAGGCCGGCATACCCTTTGCGCGCGGCCGGCTGGCCACCTCGGCCGAGCAGGCCGTGGCGATAGCGGCGGAGATCGGCTGGCCCGTGGCGCTCAAGGCCCAGTCCGCCGACCTCAGCCACAAGAGCGATGCGGGCGGCGTGATCCTGAACATTGCCGATGCGCAGGCCATGGGCGAGGCCTGGAGCCGGCTGCATGCGAATGTGGCCGCCTATGACAGCGCCATTGCGCTGGACGGCGTGCTGATCGAGGCCATGGGCCAACGTGGCCTGGAGATGATCATCGGCGCGCGCAACGATCCGCAGTGGGGCCCGGTGATCCTGGCCGGCCTGGGCGGCGTGACAGCCGAGATCATGCGCGATGCGCGCCTGCTGGACGCCGACCTGTCCACCGGCGAGGTGCTGCGCGAGCTGGACCGGCTGCAGGGCGCGCCGCTGCTGCACGGCTACCGGGGCGCTCCGGCGCTGGACCGCCAGGCGCTGGCCGAGCTCATCGTGCGCCTGGGCCAGGTGCTGCGCGGCACGCCGGCCATCCGCGAGATCGACCTGAACCCGGTCATCGTGCTGCCCGAAGGGCAGGGGGTGGTCGCGCTTGATGCGCTGATGCTGGTCGAGCACAGCGCGGGCTGATGATCGCGCAAGGGCTGGCGCGGTGCGCCGGCCCTTTTCATGCGCAGCCCTGTCTCGCTTTCCCGCTTTCTTTTTTCCGCTTCCCCTTCCTCCACAGGAGGTCTCCATGAGCCTGCCTTACCCGCCGGGCCGCGTGTCCACGCCCGCGCCGGCCGAGTCGAACGGACTCGGCTATGCCTACTACGTCACCATCATCCTGCTGCTGGCCTACACCCTGTCCTTCGTGGACCGCCAGATCCTGGGTCTGCTGGTGCAGCCCATCAAGAAGGATCTGCAGCTGTCGGACTGGGTGTTCAGCATCGTCCACGGCTTTGCCTTCGCCATCTTCTATACCTTCGTCGGCATCTTCCTGGGGCGCCTGGCCGACCGCTGGAACCGCCGCAACCTCATCGTCATCGGCATGGCGATCTGGGTGGTGGCCACGGCGGCCGGTGGCTATGTCACGGGCTTTGTCTCGCTGTTCGTGGCGCGCATGTTCGTGGGCGTGGGCGAGGCGGCGCTGTCGCCGGCGGCCTATTCCATGCTGGCCGACTACTTCCCGCCCGAGCGCCGCGCGCGCGCCATGAGCATCTACACCTCGGGCGTGTACATCGGCTCGGCCACGGCCTTCATCGTGGGTGGCCTGGTCATCCAGGCCACCAGCCAGGCCGGCGAGGTGGTGTTCCCGCTGCTGGGCAGCTTCAAGCCCTGGCAGGCGGCCTTCATCTTCGTGGCCCTGCCCGGCATTCCGCTGGTGGCGCTGATGTACACCGTGCGCGAGCCGGTGCGCCGCGGCCTGCAGGCGGCAGGCGCCTCCGCCAGGGCCGCCGCTGCAGCAGGCCCCGCGCCCGATCTGTCCCATGTGTTCCGTAACAAGCGCGCCTTCCTGCCGCTGCTGCTGGCGCCTGGCATCACGGCCATGATCACCTTCGGCGTCACGGCCTGGCTGCCGGCCACCTTCATCCGCCAGTGGGGCTGGACGCCCGGCGAGATCGGCCCCGCCTACGGCGTCATCATCCTGACCTTCGGCATTGGCGGCATGCTGCTCAGCGGCTTCCTGGCCGACTACCTCACGGCGCGCGGCAAGCAGGTGGGGTCGATCGTCATCTCGCTGGTGGCCACCGGCGTGCTCATCGCCAGCGGCCTGGTGCTGGCCTTTGCGCCTTCGCCCACCGTGGCCCTGGTGGCCGTGGCGGTCACCACTTTCTTCCTGGGCATGCCGGTGGCGCTGGCGCCGCCCATCCTGCAGGCGGTCACGCCCAACCAGCTGCGCGGCCAGGTGACTTCCATCTACCTGCTGCTGATCAACCTGATCGGCCTGGGGCTTGGCCCCTTCCTCGTGGCCTTCTTCACGGACTTCGTTTTCCACGACGAAAAGCTCGTGGGCCTGTCGCTGGGCCTGGTGTCCGCCCTGGCCGCGCTGCTGTCCGTGCTGTGCCTGGCCAGCGCCATCGGCCCCTACCGCCGCCTGGTCGCGGCCATGGAGGGCCGGGCATGAGCGCGCAGGCATCGCATTGCTCGCATTACCAGCCGCCGCTGCAGGACATCCGCTTCGTCCAGCAGCACTGGCTGGGCGCAGAGGCCGACTGGCGCCGCATGCCGGCCCATGAAGCCCTGGACCAGGAGACGGCCGACATGGTGGTCGAGGCGGCCGGGCGCTTTTGCGCCGACGTGCTGGCGCCGCTCAACGGCCCGGCCGACCTGCAGGGCTGCCGACTGGAAGAGGGCAGGGTGCGTACGCCCGACGGCTTTCCCGAGGCCTATGCGGCTTTCGTGGAAGCCGGCTGGCCGGCCCTGGCCTGCGCACCGGAGGCCGGCGGCCAGGGCCTGCCCCAGCTGCTGGATGCCGCGCTGCACGAAATGCTGGCCTCGGCCAACCATGGCTGGACCATGTACCCGGGCATCCTGCACGGCGCCTATGCCTGCCTGCACGCGCATGGCGACGCGCACCTGCGCGCCACCTATCTGCCGCACATCGTCAGCGGGCGCTGGCTGGCCACCATGTGCCTGACCGAGCCCCAGGCCGGCTCCGACCTGGGCCTGCTGCGCACCCAGGCCCGGCCCCGGGGCGATGGCAGCTACCGCCTGGACGGCAGCAAGATCTTCATCTCGGGCGGCGACCAGGACATGAGCGAGAACATCGTGCACCTGGTGCTGGCGCGCCTGCCCGATGCGCCGGCGGGCACGCGGGGCCTGTCGCTGTTCCTGGCGCCGCGCGGCATTCCCCAGGACGGCGGCGGGTTCCTGCCCAATGCCATTCACTGCGACGGCATCGAAAAGAAGATGGGCATCAAGGGCAGCGCCACCTGCGCCATGCGCTTCGAGGGTGCGCAGGCCTGGCTGGTCGGCCAGCCCCATCAGGGCCTGGCCGCCATGTTCGTGATGATGAATTCCGCTCGCCTGCACGTGGGCCTGCAGGGCCTGGGCCATGCCGAGATGGCCTGGCAACTGGCGCGCGCCTATGCGGCCGAGCGCCGCCAGATGCGCGCCCAGCCCCGTCCCGCCGATGCGCAGGGCCCCGCCGACCCCATCGCCCTGCAGCCGGCCGTGCAGCGCATGCTGGCCGACCTGCGTGTGTGGACCGAAGGCATGCGCGCCATTGCAGGCTGGGTGGCGCACCAGCTGGACCTGGCCGAACAGGCGCCGGATGCCGAGGAGCGCGCCCAGGCCCATGCGCTGGCCTCGCTGCTCACGCCCGTGGTCAAGTCCTTCTTCACCGAGCGGGGCTTTGCGCTGGCCAGCGAGGCGCTGCAGGTCTTCGGCGGCTACGGCTATGTGCACGAGTACCGCATAGAGCAGACGCTGCGCGATGCCCGCATCGCCATGATCTACGAGGGCACGAACCAGATCCAGGCGCTGGACCTGCTGCAGCGCAAGGTGGCCGCCAGCGGCGGGGCCGCGCTGGCACCGCTGCTGGCGGCACTGCGCGAGGAGGCCGCTGCCTGCGAGGCGGCGGGCATGGAGCCCGGCCTGGCCGGCGCGCTGCGCAGCTGGAGCGATCGCACCGAAGCGCTGACGGATGCGCTGTGCGCCCGCGCCGCGGGCGACGCCCCGTTGCTGGCGCGCTGCGCCGAGGACTATCTGCGCCTGGTCGGCACGCTGTGCATGGCCTTTGCCTGCGCGCGCGCGGCGCGTGTCAGCCAGCCGCTGGCCGATCCGGCGCTGCGCCGCTCCAAGGCGGACAGCGCGGCCTGGTTCTTCGCGCATGGGCTGCTGGATGCGGAGCACTGGCTGCGCCGCACCGAGTGCGCCGCGCGCACGCCGCTGCCGGCTGCCGTGGCCTGAGCGGGCAGCCGGGGCTTTTATGATGGAACGCCGCACCGGCCCTGAAGATCCGCAGGCGCCGGGGCGGCTTTGCCTCGGTGTGCCTTCTTCCTCTTCCAGATCCGTGTCCATGGACAGCTCCTCCGAACCCGCCGTCGATCAGTCGCGCCTGCAGCGTTTCCTGGGCTACCGCCTCACGCGCGCGGAAATCCACATCCACAAGCTGTTCGCGCGGCGCGTGGCCGAACTGGACCTCAAGCCCAGCGAGTTCTCCATCCTGGTGCTGATCCACTCCAATCCCGGCATCTACCTGCGCCAGCTGGGCGAGGCGCTGGACATCTCGCCCTCCAACCTGGTGCCGGTGGTCGAGCGCCTGGTGCAGCGCGGGCTCATCGGGCGCCAGCCCGATCCGCGCGACCGCCGGCTGCAGCAGCTGCACATGACGGCCGAAGGCAGCGCGCTGCAGGCGCGGGCCGAGGGCGTGGTGGTGCAACTGGAAGACGAGCTGGAGCAACTGCTGACCTCCACCGAGCAGCGCCATCTGTTCGCGGCCCTGGACAAGCTCATGGCCATCCAGGAAAGCCAGCCGGGCTGAACCGCCGCGCCGCCCGCTTTCCAACCCCTGGCCGGCGCCGGCCATGCGGCGCTGCGGCACAATGCCGACCATGCTGATGTACCCGCAGATCGATCCCGTGGCCCTGCAGATCGGGCCCCTCGCCGTGCACTGGTACGGCCTGACCTATCTGGCCGCTTTCGGCCTCTTCCTCTGGCTGGGAACGCGCAGGCTGCGCCACCCGCCCTTCGTGCGCACGCAGGGCGACCGCGCCTGGACGCGCAAGGACGTGGAAGACATTCTTTTCCTGGGCGTGCTCGGCGTGGTCGTCGGCGGCCGGCTGGGCTACTGCCTGTTCTACAAGCCGGGCTACTACCTGAGCCACCCGCTGGAGATCTTCTATGTCTGGCAGGGCGGCATGAGCTTTCATGGCGGCCTGGTCGGCGTGATCGCCTCCATGGTCTGGTTCGCGCGCTCGCGGGCCCGCTCCTGGCTGGAGGTGGCCGACTTCGTCGCGCCCTGCGTGCCCACGGGCCTGGCGGCCGGCCGCGTCGGCAACTTCATCAACGGGGAACTGTGGGGCCGCTTCGCCAGCCCCGAGCTGCCCTGGGCCATGGTCTTCCCGCAAAGCGGCTCCATGCTGCCGCGCCACCCCTCGCAGGTCTACCAGTTCCTGCTGGAAGGCCTGCTGCTGTTCGTGCTGCTGTGGCTGTATGCGCGCAAGGAGCACAAGCCGGGCCAGGTGGCGGCGGTCTTCCTCGTCGGCTACGGCGCCTTCCGCTTCATTGCCGAGTACTTCCGCGAGCCCGATGACTTCCTGGGCCTGCTGTCGCTGGGCATGAGCATGGGCCAGTGGCTGTGCGTGCCCATGGTGATCGGCGGCATCGCCATGTGGTTCTGGGCTGCGGGGCGCCCGGCCTATCCTGCCCAGGCGGGCAAGCCGGCCTGAGGCCGGCGGTACGCACGGATACGAAGCGGGCCTGGTGCCCGCTTTGTTTTTTTGTGCAAGATTGGCGGGAGAGGGGGCAGGGGCGTGCATGGGGATAGCCCGAAGACAAGAACGCGACATCGGCGTACACGGTCTGCCGTGCAGACTCTCATAATGTGAGCAGCAAAAGATTGTCATTGGCCGATTGGCGGCATGACAGTCCCGTGACCGCTTGACATGGAGGAACTTCTGAATGGGTCTGGCTACTGACTGGATTGCCCGCAATGTGTCCCGCTTTCGCAGCACCGATGCGGCTGCGCCTGCAACAAAGTCCGAGGGCGAGGCAGCCAAGGGACCCGCGCCGCGCGGCACGGCCCAGCGCCTGCAGGCCACCCTGCGGCGCGGCCAGGAAGTGCTGTCCCCGCGCGAGCTGCGCAAGCTCATGGAAGACCTGCAGGCTGCCGCCGACGCCGGCCTGAGCGACGTCGAGGGCGGCCGCCATGCGCAACTGCTCATGGACTGGTACGCCCAGGCCGAGCTGCCTGCGCACAAGGATTTCTGGGCGCTGATCGTCGAGCAGTTCGGCCCCGATACCGAAGCCCTGATGGCCGCGCGCAAGCGCTATGACACGGCGGCCAGCGATGCCGAGCGCGGCCAAGCCGAGATGGACCTGCGCCGCGCGCTGATGTCGCCGCGCACGCGGCTGCTGCAGCGCTTTGCCCAGCCCCAGGGCGGCATGGGCTTTCTGGTGGACCTGCGCGCCGAACTGCTGGCCCTGCCCAAGGCGGAGCAGCAGCGCTTTTCCGCGCTGGACGCCGAGCTGGAGCATCTGTTTGCCAACTGGTTCGACGTGGCCCTGCTGGAGCTGCGCCGCCTGAGCTGGGACTCGCCGGCCTCGCTGATCGAAAAGCTCATCCAGTACGAGGCCGTGCACGACATCCGCAGCTGGGCCGACCTCAAGAACCGCCTGGACAGCGACCGGCGCTGCTACGGGTTCTTCCACCCGCGCATGCCCACCGTGCCGCTGATCTTCGTGGAGGTGGCGCTGGTGGACCGGATGTCCGACAGCATCGCCCCGCTGCTGGACGAGACGGCGGCGGCCTCCGACCTGGGCCGCGCCACCACGGCCATCTTCTACTCCATCAGCAACACCCAGGCCGGCCTGCGCGGCGTGAGCTTTGGCGACTCGCTGATCAAGCATGTGGTGGAGACGCTGACGGGCGAGTTCCCCCGGCTGCGCCATTTCGCCACGCTGTCTCCCATTCCGGGCCTGCGTGCCTGGATCGCCAAGCACGGCGATGCCATCCTGGAGAAGATGGACGAGCGCCAGCGCAAGGCCTTCGAGCTCAAGGCCGGCGGCATGGGCGCCGAGCACCTGCTGGCGGCGCTGGATGCGCCGCAGGATCTCAAGCCCGACGCACCCGTGCGCCGCGCACTGCTGTTCTGCGCTGCCCACTATCTGGGGCGCGAGACGGCCAAGGGCCGGCCGCTGGACCCGGTGGCGCGTTTTCACCTGGGCAACGGCGCGCGCGTGGAGCGGCTCAACTGGGCGGCCGACCTGTCGGCCAAGGGACTCAAGCAGTCGCTGGGGCTGATGGTCAACTACCTCTACGACCTCAAGCGCCTGGACAAGCATCGCGGCCTGCTGGCGCAGGGCCGCATACCGGTGTCCTCGGACATCGAAGCCCTGTGCAAATGAAAAGGGGCGCGGCGCAGGCCGTGCCCCTTTTCTTGCACAGGGACTGCTGCGCCTGACAACGAAGACAGCCTCAAAGAGGCGACAAGGAGACAAGTCATGCAAGCTTCCCACCCCACGGGGCGGCGCGCGGTGTTGCGCGCAGCCGGGGCCTCGATGGCCGCGCTGGCCCTGCCCATGGCAGCCCGCGCGGCGGCGGACTGGCCGTCCAAACCCGTTAACCTGGTCGTGCCGTTTCCGGCCGGCGGGGGCACCGATGCCTTTGCCCGCCCGTTCTCGGCCCAGTTCGCCAAAAGCGCGGGCAAGACCCTGGTGATCGACAACCGCGGCGGCGCAGGCGGCACCCTGGGCGCCAGCTACGCGGCCAAGCTGGCGCCGGACGGCTACAACTTCTTCATGGGCGGCACCCACCATGTGATTGCGCCGTCCATGTACCCGCGCCTGGACTATGACCTGGAGCGCGACTTCATCGCGCTGGCCCTGCTGGCCAGCGTGCCCCAGGTACTGGTGGTCAACCCGCGCAACGTGCCGCACAAGACCGTGCAGGAGCTGCTGTCCGACCTGCGCAAGCGGCCGGGCAAGCTCAACTACGCCTCGGCGGGCGCGGGCACCTCGCACCACCTGGCCGGCGAGCTGTTCAAGCTGCAGACCAATACCTTCATCACCCACATTCCCTATCGGGGCGCAGGCCCGGCGCTGCAGGACCTGATCGCCGGCAATGTGGACATGATGTTCGACGGCCTGGGCTCGTCGGCCCAGCACATCAAGAGCGGACGCATCCGCGCGCTGATGGTCTCTGGCGACAAGCGCAACCCCGCCTTCCCCGACGTGCCCTGCGCGGCCGAGTCCGGCCTGCCCGACTACACGGTCACGACCTGGTACGGCCTGTGGGCGCCCAAGGGCACGCCGCAGGCCGTGCAGGCCCAGGTCATCGACCAGGTGCAGCGCATAGGCTCGGCCGAAGAGATCAAGTCCATCTGGGCGCGCAACGGCGCCGACTACGGCGGCATGAACCAGCAGCAGTTCGCGGCCATGGTGCATGGCGAGATCGCGCGCTGGGCGCAGGTGGTCAAGGCCTCGGGCGCCAAGCTGGAGTAGCGGACGAGGGGCCGGGCAGGGCAGGGGCAGGGCGGCGGCATGCGCGTGCATGTCACCACCCTGTCACGGGCCTTGGCTACGGTCCATCCCTTCTGAGATCCATCCTGGGAGGGAATATGAACAAGGCAGACAAGGTCCGCTCGCCCGCATCCGTGCTGCTCGCGCTGGTCCTGGCTTTCGGCACGGCCACGGGCCTGGCAGGCTGCGGCGGCAGCGACGACGGCCCCGAGACCATCGGCTCGCTGCGGCTGATCGGCGACTACAGCATCAAGACCAAGACACTGTTCGACGGAGTGGAGTTCGGCGGCATCTCCGGCCTGGACCGCGCGCCCGATGGCAGCTACTGGGCCATCTCCGATGAGCGCGGCGGCGAGCGTGGCACGCCGCGCTTCTACAACCTGGGCATTCAGTTCGATGACAAGGCCATCCAGGCCGTGACCATCCGCAAGATGGTCACGCTCAAGGGCCGCGACGGCCAGCCGCTGCCCGGCACGCGCCGCACCGTGGACCCCGAAGGCATCCGCGTGGCGCCCAACGGCAACCTCTACGTGTCCAGCGAGGGGAACTTCAGCACCGACCCCGCCAGCCTGTTCCAGCCCTTTGTGCGCGAGATCAAGGTCGACGGCAGCTTCGTGCGCGACTTCGAGACGCCTGCGGCCTTCAACTACGTGGACAACACCACCAGCGGAGGGCGCAACAACAAGCTGTTCGAGGCCCTGGCCGTCACGCCCGACGGCAGCGTGTTCACGGCCAACGAGGATGCGCTGGTGGAAGACGGCCCCCTCACCACGCTGGCAGCGGGCAGCGTCATCCGCGTCCTCAAGCTCGATCCGGCCACGGGCAAGTCGGGGGCGCAGTATGCCTACGCATTGCCGAAGATTCCCCTGGACAAGGCCGCCAGCGGCAGCTTTCCGCCGGACAACGGCCTGCCCGAGCTGCTGGCGGTCTCCAACAACGAGTTCATCGCCATCGAGCGCGCCTTTGCCGATGGCGTGGGCAACACCATCCGCCTGACGCGCGCCACCATCGAGCCGGACACCACCGACGTGCGCAGCTTCAAGAGCCTGTTGGGCGCCAGCTACAAGCCCATGAAGCGCGAGCTGCTGCTGGAAATGCCCGTGACCTACCAGGGCGTCAAGCTCGACAACATCGAAGGCATCTCCTGGGGTCCGCGCCTGGCCAACGGCAACCGCACCCTGGTGCTGGTGGCCGACAACAACTTCGCGGACAACCAGGTCACGCAGTTCCTGGCCTTTGAAGTGCGGCCCTGAACCCTCTTCGGGCTACCTTGACTTGCGCGGGCGCTCGTAGCCCGCCTGCGCGGGCGCGCCCAGCACCATGTCGGTGAAGGCGCTGCCGCCTGCGCAGATGTGCTGGCGCATGGCCTCGGCGGCCACCTCCGCCTGGCCTGCGCAGATGGCGGCCACCACGGTGGCGTGCTCCTGCTGCGAGCGCGCAAGCCGGCCGGGCTTCTCGAACATGCGGCCCCGGTAGGGCGTGATGCGCAGCCGCAGCAGCCGCGTCTGCTCCACGATGAAGTCGTTGCCGCTGGCCTCGTATATCAGTTCGTGCAGCTGCATGTTGGCCTGCACATAGCCTTCGGCATCCTGCGCCTGGGCGCAGGCGGCGGTGTGCGCCAGCGCCGCCTGCAGCCGCTCGCGCAGCTGCGCATGGATGCGCGTGGCAGCCAGCCGCGCTAGCACGCCTTCCAGCTCGGCCAGGCCTTCCATCATGGCCACCAGCTCGCGCGCATCCAGCCGCCGCACATAGATGCCCGAGCGCGGAACGATCTCCACCAGCCCCTTGGCCACCAGCAGCAGCAGCGCCTCGCGCACGGGGGTGCGCGAGGCGCCGAAGCGTTCGCACAGGGCCGGCTCGTCGATGGCGTCGCCGGGCCGCATGGCGCCCGAGCGCAGCTCGTCTTCCAGCGATTGCCGTATACGCTCCTGCAGGCTGGACGTGGCCGGGGTTTTCTCCAATGGCTGCTTGGCTGGAAGCATTTTCTAATTCAAATATATCTGATTGACTGACTGATACATATGAAACCCAGACTCGACATCCAGGATCACCTGGCCACCATCACGCTGCAGCGTCCCGAAGCGGCCAACAAGCTGGCCCCCGAAGACCTGGGCACGCTGGTCGCGCATGTGGAGCATATCAACCACCGCGACGATGTGCGCGTGGTGGTGCTGCGCAGCGAAGGCAAGTACTTTTGCAGTGGTTATGATATATCAGAGATCCAGGGCAGCCAGACCGAGGGCAGCAGCTTCGGCGAGATGGTGGACGCCATCGAGCAATGCCGCGCCGTGACCGTGGCCGCCATCCAAGGCGGCGTCTACGGGGGTGCCACGGACATGGCCCTGGCCTGCGACTTTCGCGTGGGCAGCACGGCGGCCGAGATGTTCATGCCGGCCGCGCGCCTGGGCCTGCATTTCTACGCCGGCGGGCTGGAGCGCTATGTCTCGCGCCTGGGCCTGGACACGGCCAAGCGGCTGTTCCTGACCTGCGAGCGCATCCAGGCCCCGGAGATGAAGGCCTGCGGATTCCTGACCCATCTGGCCGATCCTGCCGCCTTCGCCGCGGCCGTGGAGCAGCTCACCGGCACGCTGGCCGCCATGGCGCCCATCCCCCTGTTCGGCATGAAAAAGCACCTGAACCTGATCGCGCGTGGCCGCCATGACGTGGCCGAGATCACGCGCGAGGTGCAGCGCAGCATCGCCTCCGAAGACCTGCAGGAAGGCGGCCGGGCCTGGCGCGAGAAACGCAGTCCGGAGTTCAAGGGGCGCTGAACCGCATCCACCCGCATACACGCAGATTGCCCGTGGTGCTGCCTACCGCCCACAGCCCACGGAACCGGCGCGGCCCAACTCGGGGACACCGAGGAAGGGTCGCTCCCGCACCGAGGGTGTCGTCCCCCTTTGGGGGAAGGCGCGCAGCGACTCAGGGGGTATCAATAAACAGGAGACAAGCCATGTTCAAGCGTTTTGCACTGTCGTTGCTGCTGGCCGGATTGGCCGGTGGCGCGATGGCCCAGTCCTATCCCGCCCGGCCCGTCACGCTGGTCGTGGGATTTCCGCCCGGCGGCGGCGCCGATGCGGTGGCGCGCATCGTGGCCGACAAGGTCGGCAAGATCCTGGGCCAGCCCCTGCTGGTGGACAACCGCCCGGGCGCCGGCACCACGCTGGCCTCCGAGCATGTGGCGCGTGCAGCGCCCGACGGCTACACGCTGCTGCTGGGCAGCGCCAATATCTATGGCTCGGACCAGCTGCTCTACAAGAGCGCTCGCTATGACGGCGCGCGCAACTTCACGGGCATCACGCGCTGGAGTTCGGCCCCCATGCTGCTGGCCGTGCGCAAGGATTTTCCGGGCCAGGGCGTGGGCGATCTGGTGGCGCTGGCGCGCAGCCAGCCCGACAAGCTCAGCTATTCCTCCTCGGGCGCAGGCGTGATCACGCACCTGGCCACGCTGTCGTTCGCGGGCGCCAGCGGTGGCCTGCGCATGCTGCATGTGCCGTTCAAGGGCGGTGCGCCATCGATACAGGCCGTGGCCGCCGGCGATGTGGACCTGACCTTCGGCACGCCGCCCTCGGTGCTGCCGCTGGCCCAGGCGGGCAAGCTGCGCATGCTGGCGGTGAGCACGGCCGAGCGCTCCCCGCTGTTTCCCGAGCTGCCGGGCATGAAGGAGTCCGGCGTGCCGGGTTTTGACTACACGTTCTGGTTCGGCCTGTTCGCCCCGGCGGGTCTGCCCGAGGACGTGGCGAAGAAGCTGTTCGATGCCAGCACCAAGGCGCTGGAAGACCCCGATGTGAAGGCCAGGCTGGCCAAGCAGGGCAATCTGGCCGCGCCCTCGGCATCCCTTGAGGAATTCCGTGCCTGGGCCCTCAAGGAAGGGCAGGAGTCCAAGGCCCTGACCCAGCGTTCCGGCGCCGGGCTGCAGTGAGACACCCCCTGAGGCGCCACGCGCCTTCCCCCTCTCGCTTCGCGGGGGGACGACACCCTCGGTGCGGGAGCGGCCCTTCCTCGGTGTCCTGGTCTTGGGCCCCGCCGGTCCCACAGGTTGTGGGTGTCGCATCAAGCAGTAGATAACGATATGGAAATCCCTATGAATGAACAAGCCACGGGCCTGCCGCTGGAAGGCCTTACCGTCATCGACCTCACGCGCGTGCTGGCCGGCCCCATGTGCACGCAGATGCTGGCCGACCTGGGCGCGCGCGTGATCAAGGTGGAGCAGCCCGGCACGGGCGACGATGCGCGCGGCATCGGGCCGTTTGTGGACGGGGGCTCGGCCTATTTCCTGTCGGTGAACCGCAACAAGGAATCCATTGCGCTGGACCTCAAGCAGCCGCAGGACCGCGAGGTCTTCGAGCGCCTGCTGCAAGGCGCCGATGTGCTGGTCGAGAACTTCCGCCCCGGCACCATGGACAAGCTCGGCTATGGCTGGGAGACCCTGCATGCGCGCCATCCCCGGCTGGTGATGACGTCGGTCTCTGGCTTCGGCCAGACGGGTCCCTACAGCGGCTTTCCTGCCTACGACATGGTGGTGCAGGCCATGAGCGGAATGATGAGCGTGACCGGCCACCCGGGCGCCGGGCCCTGCCGCGTGGGCGTGTCCATCGGCGACCTGGGCGCAGGGCTGTATGCCGTCATCGGCACGCAGGCCGCGCTCATGCGCCGCGCCCGCACGGGGCAGGGCGAACGTGTCGATGTCTCCATGCTCGACTGCCAGGTGGCCCTGCTGGAGAACCCCGTGGCGCGGCTCGGTGCGCTGGGCAGCGTGCCGGGGCCCATGGGTACGCGGCATCCGTCCATGGCACCCTTCGATGTGTTCGCGGCACAGGACGGCTGGTTCGTCATCGCCGTGGGCAGCGATGCGCTGTTCCGCAAGCTGTGCAGCCTGCTGCAATTGCCCGAACTGGCCGAGGACGCGCGCTTTGCCGGCAATGCCCTGCGCTGCGAGCACCAGGCCGAACTCAAGGCCGCGCTGGAGGCGCGCCTGCGGGACAGTCCCAGGGCGCATTGGCTGCGCCTGCTCACTGATAATGGCATCCCGGCGGGGGAGTACAACAGCGTGGCCGATGTCGTCGAGCACCCCCAGGTGCGCGAGCGCGGCATGCTGGCCCAGGTGCAGGCCCCCGGTGGCCAGACGCTGCGCGTGGCGGGCAACCCCTTGCTGGCCGCGTGCGATCAGCCCCTGGTGCGCAGGCAGCCGCCCGCGCTGGACGCGGACCGCGAGCGCATCCTGCGCGAGCTGTCCGTGGCGCAGCCTTCGCCCAACCATGAACGTGCCTGAGATTTCCCTGCTTCCCGCGGACTCTTCCTTCTTCTTCACAGCCATGACCAACCGCAATCTGTTCGCTGCCTTGCGCGCCGCCTTTCCCCAGGATCTGCAGAAGTCGGCCGTAGAGGCCATAGGCGCGGACGGCGCCAGCCTGTTCTACAGCTGGGCCGACCTGGACCGTGGCAGCGCGCGCATGGCCAACCTGCTGCAGTCGCTGCAACTGCCGCCCGCCAGCCGCATCGCCGTGCAGGTGGAAAAGTCGGTCGAGGCGCTGATGCTCTATCTGGCCACGCTGCGCAGCGGCCATGTCTTCCTGCCGCTGAACACGGCCTACCAGAGCGCCGAGATCGAATACTTCGTGGGCAATGCCGAGCCCGCCGTCGTGGTCTGCGCGCCAGGCAATTTCGGCTGGGTCTCCAAGATCGCCTTCACCTCGGGCGTGGCCCATGTCTACACCCTGGGCGACGACCGCAGCGGCACGCTGCTGGAACGCGCGGCCCACCATGGCGACGAGCATGAGGTGGTGGAGCGCGGCGAGGACGACCTCGCCGCCATCCTCTACACCAGCGGCACCACGGGCCGCAGCAAGGGGGCGATGCTCACGCACGGCAACATGCTGTCCAACGCCGAGACGCTCAAGGACTACTGGGGCTGGCAGGACGGCGACGTGCTCATCCACGCGCTGCCCATCTTCCATGTGCACGGCCTGTTCGTGGCCATCCACGGCGCGCTGATCAATGGCAGCCCCATGATCTGGCTGTCGAAGTTCGAGCCCGGAACGGTGATCTCGCGCATGCGCGACGCCACCGTCTTCATGGGCGTGCCCACGCTCTATGTGCGCATGCTGGCGGACGCGCGGCTCACGCGCGAGGCGGCGGCCCACATGCGGCTGTTCATCTCGGGCTCGGCCCCCATGCTGGTGGAGACGCACCGCGACTGGCAGGAGCGCACCGGCCACGTCATCCTGGAGCGCTACGGCATGAGCGAGACCATCATGCTGACCTCCAATCCCTACCGCGCCGACGCGCACAACGGCGGCCAGTCCGAGCGCCGCGCCGGCACCGTGGGCTTTGCGCTGCCCGGCGTGGGCGTGCGCATCGTGGACGACGCAGGCCAGCAGATGCCCGTGGGCGAGATCGGCAATATCCAGGTGCGTGGCCCCAATGTGTTCAAGGGCTACTGGCGCATGCCCGAGAAGACGGCCGAGGAGTTCACGGCCGATGGCTGGTTCCGCACGGGCGACGTGGGCAAGCTCGACGAGCGGGGCTATGTGAGCATCGTGGGCCGCAGCAAGGACCTGATCATCTCGGGCGGCTACAACGTCTATCCGGCCGAGATCGAGGGCTTCATCAACGAGCTGCCCGGCGTGGCCGAAAGCGCCCTGGTCGGCGTGCCGCACCCGGACTTCGGCGAAGTGGGCGTGGCCGTGGTGGTGCCGCGCCCCGGTGCCGCCCTGGAGCCCCAGGCGGTGGTCGATGCGCTCAAGGGCCAGCTGGCCAATTTCAAGATTCCCAAGCGCTGCTTCGTAGTGCAGGAGCTGCCGCGCAACACCATGGGCAAGGTGCAGAAGAACCTGCTGCGCGACGAGCACAAGCAGCTGTTCGCCTGAGTTGGCGCCAGGGTGCGGATTGCGCCCTGGCCTGATTGAAAAAGCAAAAGGCATCGGCGCCGCCGATGCCTTTTTTTGTGTGGCGGCCGCCGAGGCTGCCGCTACCCTTCAACGCAGGACGAGCACGGGGATATGGGTGTGCGTGAGCACATGCTGCGTCTCGCTGCCCAGCAGCAGGCGCTGCAGGCCCTTGCGGCCGTGCGAGGCCATGACGATGAGATCGCAGTCGCGGCGCTTGGCCACGTCGATCACGCTTTCGGCGACCAGGTCGGACTTGACGATCTCGGTGGTCACGTTGACCTTCAGAGCCTGTCCCTTGGCATGGATGGCATCCAGCACGGTCTGCGCGTTGGAAGTCCACTGGCCTTCGATGCGCTCGATCTGCTTGAGGTCCACGGTCTCGCCGCCCTCGAAGTAGCTGCGCGGATAGTGTTGCACCACCTGGACGACGACGACGCTGGCGCCGCACAGCGCGGCAAGGCCCAGCCCGCTGTCCACGGCCTTGTCGGAAAGCTCGGAACCGTCGGTGGCGATCAGGATGCGGTTGTACATGCGTGCTCCTTTCGTGTGTGCTGATGGATGGGATGAAGTCAGCATAGACCCAACCATGAGTTAACGGTTGATTAATGTCAATACGCTTATCATGCGGCCCGATTACGCTAAGAACCATGCCCCACACCACGATAGCCCCATCCAGCGAGGCGGCAGTGGCGGCGCTTGATTCAGGCCCCTCGCCCTCGCAGCAGGCCACCGCCCGGCTGCTGGATGATCCGCAGGAGTGGAGTTCGTTCGGACGGCCCGCAGGCCCCGCAACTCCCGCCGACCCTTCCAAGGAACCCACCGACTTTCCCGCCTGGGATTCGCACGTCGTTCTGGAAGGCATGCACTGTGCCGCATGCGCCCTGACCATCGAGGATGCGCTGCGTGCCGTGCCCGGAGTGGAGAAGGCCGAAGTCAGTGCTGCCACGCGCCGCGCCCGTGTCACCTGGCGCCACGCGCAGGTGCTTCCCTCCGAGTGGATGGAGGCCGTGCGGCGCGCCGGCTACCAGGCGCTTCCCGCACGCGATGCCTTTGCGCGCGAGCGCCGCCAGGCTGAGAGCCGCCGTGCGCTGTGGCGCTGGCTGGTGGCCGGCTTTTGCATGATGCAGGTGATGATGTATGCGTGGCCCGCCTACGTGGCCCGCCCCGGCGACCTGTCGCAGGAGATGGAGACGCTGCTGCGCTGGGCCTCCTGGGTCATCTCGCTGCCAGTGGTGCTGTTTTGCTGCGGCCCCTTCTTCTCCAGCGCGCTGCGCGACATACGCCAGCGCCGCGTGAGCATGGACCTGCCCGTGGCCCTGGGCATGCTGATCACCTTCGTGATCAGTTCGCTGGGCACCTTCGATCCTTCGGGCCCCTTCGGCGAGGAAGTCTTCTACGACTCGCTGACCATGTTCGTCTTCTTCCTGCTGTCCGGCCGCTGGCTGGAGCTGCGCCTGCGCGACCGCACGGCCGGCGCGCTGGAAGCGGTGATGAACCGCCTGCCCGATGCCGTGCTGCGCGAGAACGCAGCCGGCCATTTCGAGCGCGTGGCCACGCGCCGCCTGCGCGCGGGCGACCGGGTGCGCGTGCTCAGTGGCGAGGCCTTCCCGGCCGACGGCACCATCGTGCGCGGCCGCACCCATGCCGACGAGGCCCTGCTCACCGGCGAGTCCACGCCCGTGCTGCGTGCCGAGGGCGATACCGTCACGGCCGGCAGCTACAACCTGGATGCCGTGGTCGATGTGCGCGTGGATGGCGTGGGCGCCGATACGCGCTTCGCCCAGATCGTGGGCCTGATGGAAAGCGCCTCGCTGCAAAAGCCGCGCCTGGCCCAGTTGGCCGACAAGGTGGCGCGGCCCTTTCTCGTCGTGGTGCTGCTGGCTGCGCTGGGCGCCGCCATCTGGTGGTGGCCCACCGATCCCGGCAAGGCCATGATGGTGGCGGTGGCCGTGCTCATCGTCACCTGCCCCTGCGCGCTGTCGCTGGCCACGCCCGTGGCCATGCTCACTGCCGCCGGCACGCTGGCGCGCAGCGGCGTGCTGGTGCGCAACCTGCAGGGCCTGGAGGCGCTGGCCGCCGTGGACACCCTGGTGTTCGACAAGACCGGCACGCTCACGCGCGATGGCCTGGCCCTGTCGTCCTTCGAGCCTGCTGCGGGCGAAGACGCCGACGAAGTGCTGGCACTGGCGGCGCTGCTGGCGCGCCAGTCCATCCACCCGGCCTCGCGCGCCATTGCGCAGGCCGGCGCCGATGCCGCCACCGACTGGAAGCTGGACACCATGCAGGAAATGGCCGGCCTGGGCCTGGACGCCTGGGTGCAGCGCCCCGGCGCGCGCCGCCATCTGCGGCTGGGCTCGGCCCTGCACGCAGGCCTGGCCGGGGAGCAGCCCGTGCAGGGTGTGCTGCTGGCCGAGGAGACCTCGCAGGGCTGGCACACGCTGGCCCGCTTCGTCCTCAGCGAGGACGTGCGGCCCGAGGCCGCCGCCGTGGTGCAGGCGCTGCACCGGCATGGCGTGCAGGTGATGCTGCTGTCCGGCGACCGCGAGGACGCGGCCCGCGCCATGGCGGCGCGCGTGGGCATCACCCAGGCCGAAGGCGGCTGCAGCCCGCAGGACAAGCTGGAGCGCCTGCAGCAGGCGCAGGCTGCCGGCCACCACGTGGCCATGGTGGGCGACGGCCTCAACGACGGCCCAGTTTTAGCTGGAGCGCATGTCTCTTTTGCTTTTGGTAGAGCAGTGCCCCTGGCACAATCGCGCGCAGATTTCGTTGTTCTGGGTGACAGCCTGGAACTGGTACTCCAGGCATGCCTGTTGTCGCGCCGCACGCTGCAGGTGGTGCGCCAGAACATGGCCTGGGCAGCCGCTTACAACGCGGTGTCGATTCCGCTGGCCCTGGCGGGCTTCATGCCTGCCTGGGTGGCCGGACTGGGAATGGCACTGAGTTCGCTGCTGGTGGTGATGAATGCCGCGCGCCTTGCGCGCAGCCTGCCACTGGCTGCAACGAAACACACGGGCACGCCTGCTGCGCCCGCAGCGTCCGTCGCGATAAAGACGGGCTCCACCGCAACGGTGGGGAGGTTCTGATGGAAATACACCCCCTGAGCGGCTGCGCCGCTTCCCCCTCTCTCGCTTCGCGGGAGGGGAACGACACCTTCGCCGCGAGGCGGCTCTTGCTCGGTGTCACTGAGCTGGATCGCGCCCGTTCTGGGGGCAAGGCGTGGCGCGTCAGCGCCACGGGGAACTGACCATGGATATTTTGTATTTGCTGATCCCGCTGTCGGTGGTGCTGGTGCTGGCCATCCTTGCGGCCCTGTGGTGGGCCGTATATCGCGGGCAGTTCGAGAGTGTGGAGCAAGAGGGTGAGCGCATTCTTCGGGACGATTGACGTGGGTCAACACGCCCGGGAGCGAAGAACGTAACACTTTGATAGCAATCTAAGGGGTGCACGATGGATAGTTCAAATAAAAACGCTGTCTATTACGACGATTCCGTCGTAAGGCAGTTCTCTATCATGGCCGTCGTCTGGGGGGTGGTAGGCATGGCTGTCGGGGTGTTGATCGCCTCGCAGCTGGCCTGGCCGGAACTCAACTTCGGCATTCCATGGCTGAGCTACGGACGCCTGCGTCCGCTGCACACGAACGCCGTGATCTTTGCCTTTGGCGGATCGGCGCTGTTCGCAACCAGCTACTACGTGGTGCAGCGCACCTGCCAGACGCGGCTGTTCATGCCCAAGCTGGCCAGCCTGACGTTCTGGGGCTGGCAGATCGTCATCGTCGCCGCCGCCATCAGCCTGCCCCTGGGCTACACCCAGGGCAAGGAGTACGCCGAGCTGGAGTGGCCGATCGACCTGCTGATCGCCGTGACCTGGGTCTCGTATGCCATCGTGTTCTTCGGAACCATCGGCATCCGCAAGGTCCGTCACATCTACGTGGCCAACTGGTTCTTCGGCGCCTTCATCATCGCCGTGGCACTGCTGCACATCGTCAACAGCGCAGCCATTCCGGCCGGCTGGATGAAGAGCTACTCGGCCTACGCCGGCGTGCAGGACGCGATGGTGCAGTGGTGGTACGGCCATAACGCCGTGGGCTTCTTCCTGACCGCGGGCTTCCTGGGCATGATGTATTACTTCATCCCCAAGCAGGCTGGCCGTCCGGTCTACAGCTACCGCCTGTCCATCGTCCACTTCTGGGCGCTGATCTTCACCTACATGTGGGCGGGTCCTCACCACCTGCACTACACCGCGCTGCCCGACTGGACGCAGTCCGTGGGCATGGTGTTCTCGCTGATCCTGCTGGCTCCCAGCTGGGGCGGCATGATCAACGGCGTGATGACGCTGTCGGGCGCATGGCACAAGCTGCGCGACGACCCTATCCTGCGCTTCCTGATCGTGTCGCTGTCGTTCTACGGCATGTCCACGTTCGAAGGTCCGATGATGTCCATCAAGACCGTCAACGCGCTGTCGCACTACACGGACTGGACCGTGGGCCACGTTCACTCGGGCGCCCTGGGCTGGGTGGGCCTGATCACCATGGGCTCGCTGTACTACCTGATCCCGCGCCTGTTCGGCAAGACCAAGATGCACTCGGTGGGCGCCATCGAACTGCACTTCTGGATGGCCACCATCGGCATCGTGCTGTACATCGCCGCGATGTGGATCGCCGGTGTGATGCAGGGCCTGATGTGGCGCGCCGTCAATCCCGATGGCACGCTGACCTACACCTTCGTCGAAAGCGTCAAGGCCAGCTATCCGTTCTACGTGATCCGCGTGGCCGGTGGCCTGCTGTACCTGGGCGGCATGCTGGTCATGCTGTGGAACACCTGGAAGACCGCGATCTCGGGCCGTTCGGTGAAGGTGGCCGTGCCTGCCGTCGTGGCCCACGCCTGAGCGTCTAGGAGCATTACTCATGTCCGATCACAACAATAGCGCTCCCAAGAGCTTTTCCCACGAGAAGGTGGAAACCAACAATTTCCTGCTGATCGTGCTGACCCTGCTGGTGGTGGCCGTCGGCGGCATGGTGGAAATCGTTCCGCTGTTCTTCCAGAAGTCGACCACGGAAGCGGTGGCGGGCCTCAAGCCCTACACGCCGCTGCAGCTGATGGGCCGCGACGTCTATCTGCGCGAGGGCTGCTACAACTGCCACTCGCAGATGATCCGCCCCTTCCGCGCCGAGACCATGCGCTACGGCCACTACTCGGTGGCTGGCGAGTTCGTCTATGACCACCCCTTCCAGTGGGGTTCCAAGCGCACGGGTCCCGACCTGCACCGCGTGGGCGGCAAGTACAGCGACGAATGGCATCGCATCCACCTGAACAACCCGCGCGACGTGGTGCCCGAGTCCAACATGCCTGCCTACACCTGGCTGGAAAAGAACAAGGTGGATGACACCGTGGTCGCCCAGCACATGAGCGCGCTGCGCAAGGTAGGCGTGCCCTACAGCGACGAGGAAATCAGCGGCGCTGCCGAGCAGGTCAAGGGCAAGACGGAAATGGACGCCGTCATCGCCTACCTGCAGGTCCTGGGCCGTTCGGTCAAGTAAAGGAGAGCGACATGGACATCACCACCATGCGCATCGTGGCCACGCTGGCCTCGCTGGCCTGCTTCATCGGCATCTGGTGGTGGGCGTTCGCCCGCCGCAACCAGGCCCGTTTCGACGAGGCCGCCCAGCTGCCGTTCGAGCAAGACTGAGTCCCTCCACCAGAACGAGAACTTCCCATGAGCGATTTCGTAAACAACTTCTGGTCGATCTATGTCACGGCGATCACGCTGGGCGGCATCATCGGCTGCCTGCTGCTGCTGTATCTCACCGCACGCAAGAAGGTGGTCCCATCGGCCGACAACACCACGGGCCACGTCTGGGACGAGGACCTGCGCGAGCTGAACAACCCCATGCCCAAGTGGTGGATGTGGCTGTTCATCATCACCTCGGTGTTCGGCTTCGCCTACCTGGCGGCCTATCCGGGCCTGGGCTCGTTCGCGGGCAAGCTGGGCTGGACGCAGCTGGGCGCCTATGAAAACGAGATGGCCAAGGCCCGCGCGGACCTGGAGCCGCTGTACGCCAAGTTCACGAGCATGAGCACCGAAGACATGGCCAAGGATCCCCAGGCCATGGCCATCGGCGAGCGCCTGTTCATGAACAACTGCGCACAGTGCCACGGCTCGGATGCACGCGGCGGCAAGAGCTTCCCCAACCTGACCGATGGCGACTGGCTGCATGGCGGCACGCCCGAGAAGATCAGGGAAACCATCACGGGTGGCCGCATCGGCATCATGCCGCCCATGGCCGCTGCCGTCGGCACGCCCGACGATGTGCGCAACCTCTCGCACTATGTGCTGAGCCTGTCGGGCAGCCCGCACGACTCGCTCAAGGCCTCGCTGGGCAAGTCCAAGTTCACGGCCTGCGCTGCCTGCCACGGCATGGACGGCAAGGGCAACCAGGCCCTGGGCGCGCCCAACCTGACCGATGACATCTGGCTGCACGGCTGGGGCGAGGCCGCCATCACGGCCATGATCAACAACGGCAAGCACAACGAGATGCCTGCCCAGAAGGACAAGCTGACCGAGGCGCAGATCGCGGTGCTTGCTTCCTATGTCTGGGGCATGTCGCACAAAGACGGCGCAGTCCGTCAGTAAGCACAGGGGCGGCGCTGCGGCGCCGCCTTTTTGCGTTTTGAGTTTTCAGATATTTCAAAAAAACAAAGGAACCCACCATGAAGCCCGAGAGCGGGGATGACACCGGGAAGCCTCCCCGCAAAGTCATTCCGATCACGCCGGCCACGCCTGATCCGGGCGAGCTGGTGTCGATGTTCGAGTCGGAAAAGAAGGTCTACCCGCGCTCCATCAGCGGTGTCTTCGCACGCTGGCGATGGGCCCTGGTGTTTCTCACCCAACTGGTTTTCTACGGCCTGCCCTGGCTGGAGTGGGGCCAGCGCCAGATGGTGCTGTTCGACCTCGGAACGCGGCGCTTCTATCTCTTCGGGCTGGTGCTGTACCCGCAGGACTTCATCTACCTGGCGGGCCTGCTGATCATCTCGGCGCTGGCATTGTTCCTGTTCACGGCCGTGGCCGGGCGCCTGTGGTGCGGCTTCTCGTGCCCGCAGACGGTCTATACCGAGATCTTCATGTGGGTGGAGCGCAAGGTCGAAGGCGACCGCAGCGCGCGCATGCGGCTGGACAAGAACGGCTGGACCTTCGAGAAGGCCTGGAAGAAGTCGCTCAAGCAGTTGCTGTGGATCGCCATTGCGCTGTGGACCGGCTTCACCTTCGTGGGCTACTTCGTGCCCATCCGCGAGCTGGGCGGTGAGCTGCTGGCGCTGCAGGGCAGCTGGCAGATGTTCTGGGTGCTGTTCTACGGCTTTGCCACCTATGGCAACGCGGGCTACATGCGCGAGCAGGTCTGCAAGTACATGTGCCCCTATGCGCGCTTTCAGAGCGCCATGTTCGACCGGGACACCATGATCGTCAGCTACGACACGGGCCGGGGCGAGCCGCGTGCGCCGCGCACCAAGAAGGTGGACTACAAGGCCCAGGGCCTGGGCGACTGCATCGACTGCAAGATGTGCGTGCAGGTCTGCCCCGTGGGCATCGACATCCGCAACGGTCTGCAATACGAATGCATTGGCTGCGGCCTGTGCATAGACGCCTGCAATTCCATCATGGACAAGATGGAGTACCCGCGCGGCCTGATCCGCCTGACCACGCAGAACGCCATGGCCGGCCTGTGGCGGCGTGCCCAGGTGCTGCGCCGCATCTTCCGTCCGCGCGTGCTGATCTACTCGGCCGTGCTGATCGGCTTGAGCGTGGTCATGATCGTGAGCCTGGCGTTGCGCCAGTCGGTCAAGGTGGACGTGATCCGCGACCGCGCCTCGCTGTCGCGCATCGTGGCGGGCGGCAAGCTGGAGAATGTCTACCGCCTGCAGATCATGAATGCCACCGAGCAGGCCCAGCGCTACCGCATCAGCGCCCACGGCCTCGATGGGCTGGAGCTGGCGTCCGAGCAGGAAGTCGAGGTCGGCCCGGCCGAGACGCGCGGCATTGCGGCGCGCCTGCAGATTCCCTACGGTTCGGCCGAGCCGGGCTCGCACACCGTATTCTTCGATATCGATGCCGTGCATTCGGGCGCGGGACGCGCGTCCGAAAAGGCCGTCTTCCTGGTGCCCCGGTGATGTTCCTGGCAGGCGCGGCACGGTCCGCGCCTGCCGCCTGAAAGAAAGAGGTTTCCCATGTCTTCCAGTCCCGCAGTGTCCGCGCCCGCGCAGGCTCCCTCGCACCCCGACGCCGGCAAGCCCTGGTGGAGGTTCGGCCATGTCTGGCTGGTGGTGGCCGGCCCGGCGGCCGTGGTGGTCGCTGCCGTGATCACGGCCATCATCGCCATCAACGGCGCCGATCCCGTGATCGACCCCGACTACTACCGCAACGGCATCACGATCAACGAGCGTGCCGATGGCGTGCGCGAAGTGCCCAAGAGCATGGCGCCCGCCGTCACCGGCCGCAACCATGCGGCCACGCCCGCGCACGATCACCCCACCGACCGCTGATCGCCGTGCACCCCTGCAAGAGGCCGCAGTCGCGGCCTTTTTGCATGGCGGATCGCATCTCCGGCATGCGCGACGGGTGAGGGTTTCCTACAGGCGTGCAGGGCGCTGCGGGGCTTGGCGCCATGCGTTGGCGCGGCGCACAATGAAGGCGACCCCTCGACAGCACAAGGAGATCGCTGATGTTGGCCCAACGCTGGATGTGGATTGCCTGGCCTGCCTTTCTGGCAGCCGCCGTGATGGAGATGCTGGTTTTTGCCTTTGTGGACCCGCTGGAGCTGCATTGGCTCGGCGACCTGGGCTGGTCGCGCCAGGGCATCTACACGCTGGCCTTCTTCGCCTTCTGGGGCGTGACCATGCTCTCCAGCCTGATGACCACCATGCTGGGCCGCTCGGCCCGCGATCTCAATGACGGCGTGGTCTCCGAGCCCGACCCGGACCTGGCCATGCAGGGGCTGGGGCGGGACTGATCGAGAGCCCGCCGCAATGAACAAGGCCCGCTGTCGCGGGCCTTGTTCATTGGCGGACGAATGCTTGCCGCCCTTGCAGCCTCACTGGCACTGCTGGCTGTTGACGATGCGCTTGAGCGCCTCCGTGTCCAGGATGCGCAGATGGCGCTGGCGCACCTCGATGATGTTGTCGTCCGCGAACTTGGAGAAGGTGCGGCTCACCGTCTCCAGCTTCAGGCCCAGGTAGCTGCCGATTTCCTCGCGCGTCATGCGCAGCACCAGTTCGGACTTGGAAAAGCCCCGTGCATGCAGGCGCTGCACCAGGTTGAGCACGAAGGCGGCCAGGCGCTCCTCGGCGCGCATGCTGCCCAGCAGCAGCATCACGCCGTGCTCGCGCACGATCTCGCGGCTCATGACCTTGTGCACATGGTTTTGCAGGGCCGTGACCTCGCGCGACAGGTCTTCCAGCTTGTCGAAGGGCATGACGCAGACTTCGGCGTCTTCCAGCGCGACGGCATCGCAGGTGTGGTGGTCGTTGACGATGCCGTCCAGGCCGATGATCTCGCCGGCCATCTGAAAGCCTGTGACCTGGTCGCGTCCGTCCTCGGTGGCCACGCAGGTCTTGAAGAAGCCGGTGCGGATGGCGTACAGCGAGGTGAATGTCTCGCCGTTGCGAAACAGCAGGCCTCCGCGCTTGACCTTGCGGCGCGTGGCCACGATGTCGTCGATGCGCTGCATCTGCTCGGCATCCAGGCCCATGGGCATGCACAGTTCGCGCAGGTTGCAGTTGGAGCAGGAGGCTTTGATGGTCTGAAGGTTCATGGAGTGATAAACATCAGCGGCACACAGCGTGCCGGCGGTGACCTCGTGGATTGCGATGAGTTGGATCAAATTGTCGCAGCAGTCCCTCAAACAACTCTTGATATGAGTCAAGGACATGACCGATGTGCTGCGGCACAGTCGAGGTATTAGAGGAAAAAACCCATGACCGCTGTCACCCCAGAGCTGCTGCGTCGCTTTGACGTACCGGGGCCCCGATACACCTCGTTCCCTACCGCCGACCGCTTTGTCGAGGCCTTTGGTGCAGAGGACTATATCCTGGCGCTGCAACAACGCAAATCGAGTACCGCAGCGCGTGCCACGCCTTTGTCGCTGTATGTGCACGTGCCCTTTTGCGAGTCGCTTTGCTACTACTGCGCCTGCAACAAGATCGTGACGCGCCACCACGATCGCGCTGCCGTCTACCTGGACTACCTGGCGCGCGAGATGGCCTTGCATACGGCCCATTGCGGCAAGGGCCAGACCGTCAGCCAGCTGCACCTGGGCGGCGGCACGCCCACCTTCTTCTCCGACGACGAGCTGCGCACGCTGATGGGCCTGTTGCGCGAGCATTTCAAGCTGGAGCCGGGTGGCGAGTATTCCATCGAGGTCGATCCGCGCACCGTCAGCGTCGAGCGCCTGGCCGTGCTCAAGGAGCTGGGCTTCAACCGCCTGAGCTTCGGTGTGCAGGACTTCGACGAACAGGTGCAGATCGCCGTGCACCGCGTGCAGCCGGCAGAGCAGGTGTTCGAGCTGGTGGCGGCCGCGCGGCAGTTGGGCTTTGCCTCCATCAACGTGGACCTGATCTACGGCCTGCCCAAGCAGACGCCCGAATCCTTCGAGCGCACGCTGGCCCAGGTCAACGCGCTGCGGCCCGATCGCATCGCGCTCTATGCCTATGCCCACCTGCCCGAGCGCTTCAAGCCGCAGCGGCGCATTGCGGCCGAGGATCTGCCCCAGGGGGCCGACAAGCTGGCCATGCTGTCGCGTTCCATCGCCGCGTTCATGGACGGTGGCTATGTCTACGTGGGCATGGACCACTTCGCCCTGCCCGAGGACTCGCTGGCCGTGGCCAAGCGCCAGGGCCGGCTGCACCGCAACTTCCAGGGCTACAGCACCCAGCCCGACTGCGACCTGATTGCGCTGGGCGTGTCGGCCATCGGCAAGGTGGGCGCCAGCTACAGCCAGAACGCCAAGACGCTGGAGGAGTACTACGACGCCATCGACGCCAGCCACCTGCCCGTGGTGCGGGGCCTGGCGCTGTCGCGCGACGACCTGGTGCGCCGCGCCGTCATCATGGCCATCATGTGCCAGGGCGCCGTGCTGTTCGAGCCCATGGAGCAGGCATGGCTGCTGGGCTTTCGCGAGTACTTCGCGCCCGAGATGGCGGCCCTGGAGGACCTGCAGGCCAAGGGCCTGGTGCAGATCAGCGACGAGGGCTTCCAGGTCACGCCCATGGGCTGGTACTTCGTGCGCGGCGTGGCCATGCTGTTTGACCGATATCTGCAGGCGGACAAGAACCGGGCGCGGTTTTCGAGGATCATCTAGGCCCCATGCTCTTGTCGCTGCTCTGGACCACTTTGATCATGGGGCTCGTCGGCGGGCCCCATTGCCTGGCCATGTGCGCTGCGCCCTGCGGCGTGGTCACGGGCGGGGAGGGGCAGGGCGGTGGCTCGCAGGTGGTGGCCGTGCATGGATTGCAAAGCCGGCTGTGGCTGCGCACGGCGCTGTTCCACGGCGGCCGTCTGGCCGGCTATGCCAGCCTGGGCGCTGCCTCGGCCCTGGCCATGGAGAGCCTGTCCTGGCTCACCAGCCAGACCACGGCGCTGCAGCCGTTCTGGACGCTGACCCATGTCGCCGTGATGGCCTGGGGCCTGGCCATGATGGTGCAGGCCCGCCAGCCCGCCTGGCTGGAGTCTGCCGGCCGCGCTGCCTGGCGGCGCGTGCAGCCCTGGGTGTCGGCGCCGGGCGGCACGCTGGCGGCAGGCTATGCCTGGGCGCTCATGCCTTGCGGACTGCTGTATTCGGCCGTGCTGGTCGCCGCGCTCAGCGGCGGCCCGTTGCAGGGCGCGCTGGCCATGGCGGCCTTTGGCGTGGGCAGCGGCCTGTGGCTGGTGGCCGGCCCCTGGCTGTGGCGGCTGGGCCGGCAGCGCCTGAACGGCCTGCGCGCCGAATGGGGCACGCGCCTGGCCGGCCTGATGCTGGTGGGCGTGGCCGTCTGGGCGCTGTGGATGGACCTGATCTACAAGCCCAGCCTCTGGTGCCGTTGAGCAACAGCTGAGGCCAGACTTGGCACCTGGGGTCGCGGATTGGCTGCGAGGCCCTCAGAACTGGAGATAATGCCCGAATCATCGGCTTACATATTGCCGATTCCTTCAGCCTCGGGGCCGTTGCCGCGCGTGAACCATTCCGTCCTCATCGATATCCGAGACCTCCGTCCGGGCATGTTTGTCCAGCTCGATGTTGGGTGGCTGAACCATCCCTTTCCGGTCAGCAGCTTCAAGATCACCTCCAGCGCACAGATCCAGACCCTGAAATCCCTGGGCCTGGAGGTGGTGCGCTGTGTCCCGCACAAAAGCGACACCTGGCCCGCCGAGGTGCGCACCCCGCCGCCGCAGGAGCTGCCGCCCGTCGTGGTGGCCCCCGAGCCTGCACCCACCGAACCTGCGCCAGCACCGCTGCTGCTGTCCGTGCCCGACTGGCGCGGCCGGCTGGAGGACTGCAATGCGCGCTTTCAGAAGGTGGAGCGCGGCTATGTGGCCATAGAGACCACCATCGCCAGCGCGCCCGAGCAGGCGCGCATGCCCACCGAGGCCCTGGTCGATGGCTGCCTGGCCGAACTGGCGGGCCCGCAGGACGTGGCCATTCACCTGCTGTCCGATGGCGTGGGCAGCAGCCAGAGCGTGCATGCCGTCAACGTGACCGTGCTCAGCCTGCTGCTGGGCCGGGCCCTGGGCCTGCAGGAATCGCTGCTGCGCGACCTGGGCCTGGCGGCGCTGCTGCATGACGCGGGCAAGCCCGTGGCCGGTGTCGAAGGCATGCACGGCCTGGCCCTGGAGCCTTCCGTGCCCGACGCCCTGCGCGAGCGCTACGAGCGCCATGTGGGCGAATCCGTGGCCATTGCCATGCGAATGGGCCTGTCGGCCCAGGTCACCACGGCCATCGCCCAGCACCATGAATGGGCCGACGGCACGGGGTTCCCGCTGAGCCTGGTGGCCGAAGACATGGAACTCACGGGCCAGATCCTGGCCCTGGTCAACAGCTACGATCGCCTGTGCAATCCCGGCGATGCACAGACGCCGCATACGCCGCACGAGGCCCTGTCCATGCTGTTCAGTCGGCTGCGCGACAAGTTCGCCGCGCCCGTGCTCAATGGCTTCATCCGCATGATGGGTGTGTTCCCGCCGGGCTCGGTGGTGGAGCTGACCGACGGGCGCCATGCCATGGTCATGTCCGTGAATGCATCACGCCCGCTCAAGCCCTCGGTGATGGTGCACGATGCCGGCGTGCCGGCCGCGCAGGCGCCCGTGCTGGCGCTGGAGCTGTTTCCCGAGCTGGGCATACGCCGGGGAGTGGCGCCCGCGCAACTGCCGCGCGATGCGCTGGACTACCTGTCGCCGCGCCGGCGTGTCTGCTATTACTTTGAACGGGCGGTGGAGTTGGATCCACCGAAGGTGGCGTCTTGAACAAGCAAGCGCTCAACCGCGCCTGGCCCCGCCTGCTCGATGCACTGCAGGAGGCCCTGTGGCTGATCGATGCGCGCACCCTGAAGGTGCTGCGCGCCAACGCTGCCAGCGAATCCGTCACCGGCTATGAGGCCGATGCGGCCCCGGGGCTGCCCGTGCAGGTGCTGGCCGCCACGCCGCAGCAGCAGGCTTTCTGGAGCGATCCCTTCAACTGGCAGGCCGGAGCCCAGTTCATTGCCGAGGTGCGCCGCGCCGATGGCCAGCTGGCGCCCGTGGAGATGCGCGTGCGCGCGCTCGACGGCGAGGTGCTGCTGGTCAGCATGCTGGACCGGCGCGAGCAGGCCTTGCACGAGGCCGAGTTCGAGAGCCTGCTGGGCGAGCTGCGCGCCACGCTGGAGTCCGCGGCCGACGCCATCCTGGTCTGCGATCCCGATGGCCGCATCCGCGCCTTCAACCACCGCTTTGCCACGCTCTGGGGCATTCCCGAGGCGCTGCTGGTGCGCCGCAACGACGTGGCCATCCTCGACCACCTGGCCGGCCAGGTGCGCGATGCCGAATCCTATGCGCGCCAGTTGAAGCTGCTGTCGGCCCAGCCCCTGATGGAGGCGGCCGACGTGCTGGACCTGCGCGACGGCCGCATCCTGGAGCGCCGCGCCGTGCCTCAGCTGCGCCGGGGCCTGCCCATGGGGCGGATCTTTTCCTTTCGCGACATCACGGCCGAGGCCCAGACCCAGGCGGGCCTGGAGCTGGCCGCGCGCGTCTTCGAGTCCAGCCTGGACGGCATCTTCATTGCCGACGGCTACATGGATGTGGCCCGCACCAACCCGGCCTGCGAACGCCTGCTGGGCGGCATGCCCGTGCAGGGGCGCACGGTGGAGTCGCTGTTCGAGGCCTCCGAAGGCCAGGCCGACACCCTGGGCGACCTGGCCCGCATCCAGTGGCACCAGGGCGGCTTCTGGGAGGGCGACCTGTGGCTGCGCCAGGCCGGCGGCGCGCGCTGCGCCGTGCGCCTGTCCTGGGTGCCGCTGCGCAACGCGCAGGGCGACGTGGTGCAGAGCATCGGCTTCATGCGCGACCTCACGCAGCAGCGCGTGGCCCAGCAGCGCATTGAACAGCTGGCCTACAGCGACGCGCTCACCGGCCTGCCCAACCGCCTGAACCTCACGGAGCGCGTGGATGCAGCCATCGAGGCCGCGCGCGCAGGCGGCACGGTGTTCAGCATCCTGTTCATCGACCTGGACCGCTTCAAGATCATCAACGACTCGCTGGGCCACCAGTTCGGCGACCGCGTGCTCAAGCTGGTCGCGCAGCGCCTGAGCGACTGCATGCGGCCCGTGGACATCCTGTGCCGGCTGGGTGGCGACGAGTTCGTGCTCTATCTGCAGGGCTGCAACGCCGAGCTGGCCGCTTCGGTGGCCAAGCGCATCCTGCAGGAGATGGAGCGCCCCTTCCTGCTCGACGGCCTGGGTTTCTCCGTGCAGTGCAGCATCGGCGTGGCCCAGTACCCGGCCGATGGCCTCACGCTGGATGAACTGATCCGCCAGGCCGACACCGCCATGTACCGCGTCAAGGAACGGGGCCGGGGCCATTTCAGCTTCTACCAGCCGCAGATGAGCGCCGGCCTGCTGTCGCGCATGAAGCTGGAGCACGCCATGCGCCAGGCGCTGGAGCATGGCCGCATGGCGGTCTACTTCCAGCCGCAGGTGCACATAGACAGCGACCGCATCGTCGCAGCCGAGGCGCTGCTGCGCTGGACCGATCCCGAATTCGGCGTGGTCTCGCCGGGTGTCTTCATCCCGCTGGCCGAGGAGTCGGGCTACATCGTCACGCTGGGCGCCTGGGTCATGGAGCAGGCCGTGCAGGAGGCTGCACGCTGGCAGCAGCAGGGCATGCCCATCAAGGTCTCGGTCAACGTGTCGGCGCTGGAGTTCCGCCAGTCAGGTTTTGTCGAGCGGGTGACCGAGCTGCTGCGCAGCTACGGCCTCACACCCCAGCTGCTGGAGCTGGAGCTGACGGAAAGCATCTTGCTGCAGGACGCCCAGGACATGGCGCTGCGCGTATGCCAGATCGCCGATCTGGGCGTGGGCATGGTGATTGACGACTTCGGCACCGGCTACTCCAACCTGGCCTACCTGAAGAAGCTGCCCATCTCCAAGATCAAGATCGACCAGAGCTTCGTGCGCGGCCTGCCCAGCGACGAGGGCGACCAGGCCATCGTCGGCGCCATCATCAGCCTGGGGCTGGCGCTGGGCGTGGAGATCGTGGCCGAGGGCGTGGAAACGCACGAGCAGCTGACGGCCATCCACCGCATGCAGGGCCACTACTTCCAGGGCTTCCTGTGTGCACCGGGCCTGCCGCGCGAGCAGTTCGGCGAATGCCTGCAGGCCCAGCGCGCCGGCATTGGCGCCATCGCCTACCGGCAGAGAATGGCCCAGGCCGCGAGCGCTCAGCTGCCTGCGCTCAAGCCCTTCCAGAGCATGTAGGCCGCCAGGCCGAACAGCAGCGTGGCAAAGATGCGCTTGAGCTGGCCCACGGGCAGCCGGTGCGCGGCCCGTGCCCCCAGCGGTGCCGTCAGCACGCTGCAGCAGGCCAGGGCCAGCAGGGCCGGCAGCCACAGGTAGCCCAGCGAGTATTCGGGGCGCCCCGCGTCGCCCGCGCCGGTGAAGATCAGGCCCGCCGCATTCACCACGGCAATCGGAAACCCCAGCGCCGCGCTGGTGCCCACGGCCATGTGCATGGGCACCGAGCAGCGCATCATGAAGGGCACGCTGATGAAGGCCCCGCCCGCACCCACCAGCCCCGAGATGAAGCCCAGGCCCGTGCCCGCGCCGTACAGCCCCAGCGGCCCCGGCAGGGCGCGCGTGGCCGTGGGCTGGCTGTTGCTGCGTAGCATGCGCAGCGCCATGTAGCCGATGAACACGCCAAAGAACAGTGCCAGGTACTTGCCGCGCAGCAGCGCGAAAACGCCCAGGCTGGCGAGCAGGCCACCCGTGATGATGCCCGGCGCCAGGCTGCGCACGATGTCCCAGCGCACGGCGCCACGACCGTGGTGGGCGCGCAGGCTGGAGATCGAGGTGAACACAATGGTGGCCATGGCCGTGGCGATCGCCATCTTCACGGACAGATCCGGGCCGACCCCGCGCTTGTCGAGAAAGTAGGTCAGAAACGGCACGAGCACCATGCCGCCGCCCACTCCCAGCAGGCCGGCCAGGAAGCCGGAGCACAGGCCCAGCAGGGCCAGTTCGAGAAACAGCAGGTCAGGCATGCGGCAGAAGGTCGGTAGTGGATGGGCGGGGAAGGGAGGGCAACAAAAAACCCGGCGCACCGTGGAGGTGCGCCGGGTTGGAGTCAGGTGTCTGCAAAGACCACCGGGCCGTCATCCTGAACCGGGGTTCAGGGGGGCAAGGGCAGCCAGACGTTGGGTTCATCTAACGCGAGACGATCACGCTCGAATGGCAATGTACCAAGCCCGGGCTCATAGAGCATTGGTCCAAGGAACTATAAAGCCCGGCGGGTTTGCAGACGCCTCCATTCTACGGCGATTGGGCAGCCCCGCAATCAAGTTCTTTGAACGGCATGGGCTTTCCATTGACATGGCCGATGCCATGAAAAACGGCCTCCGAAGAGGCCGTTGCATGGGCGGGGTTGTGGCGGCTCAGAGCAGCCGAGCATCGCTTTCCAGGGCCTGGTCCAGGCGCAGCACCAGTTGCTCGGCAAGGGCCTGCTGGCGCTGGCGCTCGGCCAGTTCCTCGGGGCTGGGCTCGGGTGGCAGGGACTGGGCGGCATGCTGCGAAGTGACCTCGTCATGCAGGGACTGCATTTCGGCCTGGGCCGTGGCCATGGCGCTTTCCTGCGCTTCGCGGTCCAGCACGTCGAAGGCCATGTTCAGCGCGGACAGCACGGCCACGCGCTCGCGCGAGCGGACCTTGCCGCTGTCGCGGATCCGGGTCATGGCCGTGTCCACACGGCGCACGGCCTCGAGCAGACGCTCTTCCTGGCCATCGGGGCAGGTCAGCACATAGCTTTGCTGCAGGATTTGCACTTCGATCTGCTTCATGGGCGTTCGGGCGTCGGCGGTTGCGAAGGGGGTCAAGCCCCCTGGTTGGAGGGCAGGCGCTCGATCAGGGCATCGACGCGGGCCCGGGCGGCGTTGAGCCGCGAGCGCAGTGAATCACGCTCCTGGGTCAGGGCCGCCACCTGTTCGGCGAGTAGCGCATTCGTGCGTTGCAGTTCCTCGTGGCGAACCAGCAGGCGCTCCACGCGCTCTGCAATGTGGTCGAGGGAAGTCTGGGAGGTCATAGACGCTGAGATTGTAGGACGTGCGAACGAAGTGAGCGCATTCCGTGGAAGTATCCGAGGAAACCTGATAGCAGGGGGGCTTAGAAGGCTTGACGTCAGCGCCGTGCTCAGGTATTCGAGCGCAGGCGGCAGACTGTCTCACAAAATCGTAGCGCCATGTGTAGGACGCGTCTGCTTCGGCGGGGTGTAATGCGTAAGCATTGGTTGCGGGCGCGGTGCGGGGAGGGTGCGGATACGGCGGGGGTGCGCACTACAATGCGCCGCGTTGGCGGAGCGGCCGGTTCAAGGCAGCGTCGCACGGAGCAAACAAATACACATGAATATTGACCTTGGCCGGGGCGGGGCACGCTGCCCGGCGCTGTTGATCACTTCCACGGCCTCGGGCCAGGGCAAGACCACGCTGACGGCTGCGCTGGCGCGGCTGCATGCGCGCCAGGGGCGCCGCGTGCGCGTGTTCAAGTGCGGCCCTGACTTCCTGGACCCGCACTGGCACGAGCTGGCCAGCGGCGCGCCCGTGCACAGCGTCGATCTGTGGATGACGGGCGAGGCCGACATGCGTGCGCGCCTGCACGCCGCCGCCTGCGAGGCCGACCTCATCCTGGTGGAAGGCGTCATGGGCCTGTTCGACGGCACGCCCTGCGCTGCCGATGTGGCCGAGCGGCTGGGCCTGCCGGTGCTGGCCGTGATCGACGCCTCGGGCATGGCCGGGACCTTTGGCGCGCTGGCCCATGGCCTGCAGCACTACCGGCCGGGCCTGCGCTGGGCCGGCCTGCTGGCCAACCGCGTGGGCAGCGCCCACCATGCCGACCTGCTGCGTGCCGGCCTGCGCGAGCCTTCGTTGTGGCTGGGCGCGCTGGCGCGGGTGCAGGGTGCAGGCGCCACCTCGCTGCTGCCCGAGCGGCACCTGGGCCTGGTCGCCGCGCATGAGCTGGACGATGCCCTGCAGCGCCTGGACGTGGCCGCCGATGCGCTGCTGGCCACGCCGCTGGGCCAGTTGCCCTGGCAGGCCGAAGCCGGGCAGGGCGCCAACTGGCAGGACTGGTCCGTGGACTTTGAACCGTGCCCGGAACCTGCCGAAGCCGTGCAGCCCTGGCTGGCGGGCCGCACCGTGGCGGTGGCGCGTGATGCGGCCTTCAGCTTCATCTACCAGGCCAACCTCGACTGCCTGCGTTCCATGGGTGCGCGGATTGCCTTCTTCTCGCCCCTGGCCGCAGAGCGCCTGCCGCAGTGCGATGCGCTGTGGCTGCCCGGCGGCTATCCGGAACTGCACCTGGACGCGCTGGCCGCCCATGCCGCGCTGCGCGGTGACATTGCCGCCCACGTGGCTGCCGGCCGCCCGGTCTGGGCCGAGTGCGGCGGTATGCTCGCGCTGTGCGAACGACTGACCGACACTGCGGGCCGGACCACGGACCTCTGGGGCCTGTTGCCCGGCCATGCGCGCATGCAGCCGCGCCTGGCCGGCCTGGGCATGCAGCAACTGCCCACGCCCTGGGGCCTGTTGCGCGGTCACACCTTCCACTACAGCCGGCTGGAGACCTCCATGACCGAGGCCGGGCGCAGCAGCCGCCCCGGCCAGGCCCCCCAGCCCGACCGGGGCGAGGCGCTGTACCGCCAGGGCAGCGTGCACGCCAGCTATTTCCATGCCTGGTTTGCCTCGCAGCCGCGTGCCGTGGCGGCGCTGCTGGGCGCTGACATTCCCGCAGGCCAGGCGTCATGACCGACCAGATCTCCACCTATTCGCTTGCGCGCAGCCAACTCATTCTGGGCGGCCAGAAAAGCGGCAAGTCGCGCCGTGCCGAATTGCTGGCCCGCGCCTGGCTCGATGGCGCCCTGGACCGCGAGGCCGCGCTGATCGCCACCGGCCAGCCCTGGGACGACGAAATGCGCGAGCGCATCGCCCGCCACCGGCGCGACCGCGCCGAGCGCGTGCCCGGCATGGCCACGCTTGAGGAGCCGCTGGACCTGGCCGCCATGCTTGCGCGGCACAGCACGCCGCAGCGCCTGCTGGTGGTGGACTGCCTGACGCTGTGGCTGACCAACTGGATGATGCCGGCCCAGCCTTCCGAGGAACTGGCGCGCGGATGGGAGGGCCAATGCACGGCCTTTCTTGCCGCCTTGCAAGCTGCGCCCGGCCCGGTGATCCTGGTCGGCAACGAGATCGGCCTGGGCGTGATCCCGCTGGGATCGCAGGTGAGGGCCTTTGTGGATGCGCTGGGTGTGCTCAACCAGCGTGCGGCGCAAAGCTGCGAAACCGTCACGCTGATGTGCGCCGGCCTGCCGCTGGCGCTCAAGGGCCCGCAGCCGTGAGGCCATGGCGTCTCGCCCTGTGGGGCCTGGCGTTGGCACTGGCGCTGTCTGCGGCGCAGGCTGCCATCCGGGTCACGGACGGGCGGGGCGTTCCGGTGGAGCTGCCACATCCGCCGCAGCGCATCGTCAGCCTGCTGCCCTCGCTGACCGAGACCGTGTGCGAGCTGGGCGGCTGCCAGCGCCTGGTCGGCGTGGACCGCTATTCGAACTGGCCGGCCCATGTGAAGACCCTGCCTGTGGTGGGCGGCGGCATGGACCCCAATATCGAGGCCATCGTCGCGCTCAAGCCTGATCTGGTGCTGGTGTCCATGGCCTCGCGCTCGGTGGCGCGGCTGCAGGCATTGGGCCTCAAGGTCGTGGCGCTGGAGCCGCGCACCCATGCCGATGCGCAGGCCGTGCTGCGCACCGTGGGCCAGTTGCTGGACCTGCCGCCCGCGCAGGGCGCCGACCGTGTCTGGGCCGCCATCGAGGCGCGCATGCAGGAGGTGGAGCGCAGCATGGCCCCCGCGCTGCGCGGGCAGACCGTGTATTTCGAGGTCAACCGCGGCCCCTTTGCCGCAGGCGAGTCTTCGTTCATCGGCGAGACCCTGGCGCGCCTGGGCATGCGCAACATCGTGGGTGCGCAGCTGGGGCCGTTCCCGCGCATCAACCCTGAATTCGTGGTGCGCGCCGACCCGGACTTCATCCTGGGCGGCGACCGCAGCCTGGGCACATCGGGCGAGCCCTATCCGGGCTGGGGCCGCATGCGTGCCATGCAGGCCGGGCGCGTCTGCCGCTTTGTGCCGGCCGAGCTGGACGTGCTGGTGCGCGCCGGCCCGCGCATGGCCGAGGGCGCTGCGCTGATGGCGCGCTGCCTGAACGGGGCCGCACGGTGAGGCCGGCCCGCAGGCTCCACCGCGGCCTGGCTGCGCCCTGGATGGCACTGGCCCTGCTGGTCGTGAGTGCCCTGCTCATGCTGCTGGGCGCGGGCGTGGGCAGCACGGGCTGGGAAAGCGTGTGGGCGGCGCGCAGCGATCCGCTGTCCTGGCAGATCGTCACCGAGATCCGGCTGCCGCGCACGGCGGGCGCCTGGCTGGCCGGCGGCCTGCTGGGGCTGGCCGGGGCCATCGCCCAGGGCGTGTTCCGCAATCCACTGGCCGATCCCTATCTGCTGGGCAGTGCCTCGGGCGCCTCGCTGGGCGTTGCATTGAGCATGGCGGCGCTGGGCGCCTCGCCCTTCGCACTGGCGGGCCTGGCGCGCCTGGGTGTCACGGGTGCGGCCTTTGCGGGCGCGGCCCTGGCCGTGCTGCTGACCCTGGTGCTGGCCCAGGGCGTGCACAACACCATGCGCCTGCTGCTGGCCGGCGTGGTGGTGGGGGTGGTTCTGGGCGCGGCCGCGTCCCTGGTGCTGCTGATGAACCCGGACATCATGCAGGCCATGCAGGCCTTCATGCTGGGCAGCACCTCCTTCATCGGCTGGGGCGCCTGCGCGCTGATGCTGGCCGTGCTGCTGGCCACCACCCTGGGCGCCTGGTGCCTGGGCCGCGTGCTCGACGGCCTGTCCCTGGGCGAGGCCACGGCCCACAGCCTGGGCCTGCCGCTGGCGCCGCTGCGCATGGTGCTTATCTTGCTGCTGGCCCTGGCCACGGGCACGGCCGTGGCGCAGACCGGGCTGATCGCCTTCGTCGGCCTGGCCGCGCCGCATCTGGTGCGCTCCATGGTGCGGTCCATGCACCGCTGGCTTCTGGTGCTCAGCGCGGGCATGGGCGCCGTGCTGCTGCTGGCAGCCGACCTGCTGGCGCGCTGGCTCATCGCCCCGCAGGAGCTGCCCGTGGGCGCGCTCACGGCCTTGCTGGGCGGCAGCTACCTGCTGTGGCTCATGCACCGCCGCCACGCCCTGCGCGGCGGGGAGGGCGCATGACGGCACTGGCCCCCGCCCTGCAAGCGCGCGCCCTGAAGGTTCGCCTGGGCGATCGACAGGTCCTCAGCGGCCTGAACCTGGCCCTGCCCGCCGGCCGCTGGACCGCCATCGTCGGCGCCAACGGCGCCGGGAAATCCACGCTGCTGCGCGCCCTGGCAGGCATGGAGTCCGGCGCTGGCGTGCAAGGCGAAGTGGAGCTCCTGGGCCGCCCGCTGCGGCAATGGAGTGCGCGCGAACGGGCCTGCTCGCTCGCCTGGCTGGGCCAGAACCAGCCCGTGGCCGGTGACATGCGGGTCCATGACGTGGTCATGCTGGGCCGCCTGCCGCACCAGGGCTGGCTGGCTGCGCCCAGCCAGGCAGACCATGCCGCCGTGGAGCAGGCCCTGCGCCAGACCCAGGGCTGGGACTGGCGCATGCGCAGCGTGGGCAGTCTCTCGGGCGGGGAGCGCCAGCGCGTGCTGCTGGCGCGCGCCCTGGCCGTGCAGGCCCGCGTGCTGCTGATGGACGAACCCCTGGCCAACCTCGACCCGCCACACCAGGCCGACTGGCTCGAATGCGTGCAGGCCCTGGTCGCCCAGGGCTGCACCGTGGTCAGCGTGCTGCACGAGATATCGATGGCCTTGCAGGCCCAGGAACTGGTCATTCTCGACAAGGGGCAGGTGCTGCACCAGGGCGCCTGCGCCGACGCGGCCACGCATGCGGCGCTGGAGGCCGTGTTCGAGCACCGGCTGCGCATCCGCGCCATCGACGGGCAGTGGCTGGCCCTGCCACGGCTGCGGGGGCAAGCTGCGGCTGCCTGATCGCCCGCCAGAAAAAAATGTCTCTACATGCGCCGTATCTGAGCCGCTGGGCTCTGACCATCGATGGTCAGCCCCTGTCCACGCCGCGCGGCGTGTTGTTGCCCGTGCGCCAGGGCGGCACGCCCGCCATGCTCAAGATCGCCCAGGAGCCCGAGGAAGTGGCCGGCGCCCAGCTGATGGCCTGGTGGAATGGCGATGGTGCCGCGCCCGTGCTGGCCCATGAGGGGCCGGCCCTGCTGATGCTGCGCGCCACAGGACCCGAATCGCTGGTGGAGATGGCCCGTGGCGAGCGCGATGAGGAGGCCTCGCGCATCCTGTGCACCGCTGCCAAGCGCCTGCACCTGCCGCGCGCCAAGGCGTTGCCACCCCTGGTGCCGCTGACGCAGTGGTTCCCTGCATTGCTTGCACAAGGCCATGGAACCGCCAGCCTGCTCGGCCTGTGCGCCACCACGGCGCGCGAGCTGCTGGCCGCACCGCGCGACGTGACCGTGCTGCATGGTGACCTTCACCACGGCAATGTGCTGGACTTCGGCCCCCTGGGCTGGCTGGCCATCGACCCCAAGGGCCTGTACGGCGAGCGCGGCTTCGACTACGCCAACATCCTGAGCAATCCCGACCGCGCCAGCGCACTGGCGCCGGGGCGCTTTGCGCGCCGCATGGCCACCATTGCCGAAGTCTCGGGCATAGAGCAAAGGCGCCTGTTGCAATGGGTGCTGGCCTGGTCGGGACTGTCTGCCGTCTGGAGCATGGAAGACGGTGACGATCCTGGCGCTGCGATGGCTGTGGCGCAAATGGCGGCTTCGGCCTTGGGCTAGTCGCGACCGGCTTTCCTCGACCGAGGTGCCTCCAGATACGCACCGCTGGCAAACAATTGCTCCTCGGCCTGGTCGATGCGCTGCACCACGCCTTTGCCGGCGCGGCTGGCCAGCAGTTCCACCAGGGCCTCGGACAGCGCCACGGCCGAGGTGATGGAGGGGAAGAACGACGGGCTGTGCAGCGAAAACAGCAGCGTGGCGTCGGCCAGCAGCGCCAGGGGCGAGGCGGGGCTGTCGGTCAGCGCCACGATACGGCAGCCCGCATCCCTGGCGGCCTGGGCCACGGCCAGCGCCTCGCGCGAGTAGGGGGCAAAGGCGACTACCAGCAGGGCGTCGCCGCGCTCCATGGCGCGGCACTGCATCTCCAGCGTGCCGCCCTGGCCGTCCAGCAGGTGCACGGTGGCGCGCAGCAGCCGGTACACATAGACGAAGGAAAAGGCCACGGGGTAGCTGGCGCGAAAGCCCGCCACATGCACGCTGCGGGCCTTTTCCAGCAGAGCGCAGGCCTGCTGCAGCGCATCGCCCAGGCGCCGCTCGGTGGCCTCCAGATTGCGGCGGTGCACCTCGAAGGTCTCGCCCACCAGGTCATGGTCGCCAGCGCGGCCCACCAGGGCCTTGGCGCGCTGGCCGTAGGCCTCGTCGCTGCCCAGTCCCATGTCCTGCGCGAAGGCCTGCTTGAGTTGCGGCCAGCCGTCAAAACCCAGCCACTGCGCAAACCGCACCAGCGTGGCGGGCGGGCTGCCGGCGCGCGTGCCCACGCTGCGCATGGAGGCCGTGACCACATCGTTGGGATGCTCCAGCACGAAGCGGGCCACCTGTTGCAGGGCCGGGCTCAGCTCGGCAAATCGCTGGCGGATGTCGTCTTGAACGGACATGGGTTTTCAGGAGGAAGGAGAGGAAAAGGGCGGTGTTGGCTGCGCCGACTGTAGCCCAGGCGCGGGCCGGCTTGGAACGGCTGTGGTTGAAATCTCTGTTGACGGAACAAATGTTCCGTCAAATAATGAGATGAAACATTCGTTCCTTGAAAGAACTGCCATGAGCCATGTGTTCCATCGTCACCTGCACCACACGCCCCCCGTTGCCGTCGCCGCCAGCGGCCTGGAGATACGCGACGCGCAGGGGCGCAGCTATATCGATGCCTCGGGCGGCGCGGCCGTGTCCTCGCTGGGCCACGGTCATCCCGACGTGATCGCCGCCATGCATGACCAGATCGACCGGCTGGCCTATGCCCACACCAGCTTCTTCACCACTGCGGTGGCCGAGGAACTGGGGCAGGAACTGGTGCGCGGGGCGCCCGAAGGCACCAGCCACGCCTACCTGGTCAGCGGCGGCTCCGAGGCCGTGGAGGCCGCGCTCAAGATGGCGCGCCAGTACTTCGTGGAGATCGGCCAGCCCGAGCGCACGCACTTCATCGCGCGCCGCCAGAGCTACCACGGCAACACGCTGGGTGCGCTGGCCGTGGGCGGCAATGCCTGGCGGCGCGCGCCGTTCGCGCCCATCCTGGTGCCGGCCACCCATGTCTCGCCCTGCAATGCCTACCGCGACCAGCGCGACGATGAAACCCCAGAGCAATACGGCCAGCGCCTGGCCGACGAACTGGATGCGGCCATCGGCGTCCACGGCCCGCGCAGCGTGATCGCCTTCGTGGCCGAGACCGTGGGCGGCGCCACGGCCGGCGTGCTCACGCCCGTGCCCGGCTACTTCAAGGCCGTGCGCGAGGTGTGCGACCGCCACGGCGTGCTGCTCATCCTGGACGAGGTGATGTGCGGCATGGGCCGCACGGGCACCCTGCATGCCTGCGAGCAGGAAGGCGTGGTGCCCGACCTGATCACCGTGGCCAAGGGCCTGGGCGGCGGCTATCAGCCCGTGGGCGCGGTGCTGGCGCAGGGGCGCATCGTCGATGCCATGTCGCGCGGCAGCGGCTTCTTCCAGCACGGCCATACCTACCTGGGCCACCCGGTGGCCTGCGCGGCGGCGCTGGCCGTGCAGCGCGTGATACGGCGCGACGGCCTGCTGGACAAGGTGCGTACCGATGGCGAAGCCTTCGGGCAGATGCTGGTGCACGCCCTGGGCAGCCACCGCCGCGCGGGCGAGCACGTTGGCGACATTCGCGGGCGCGGCTTCTTCTGGGGCGTGGAGCTGGTGGCCAACCGCGCCAGCAAGGCGCCCTTCGATGCGGGCCTGAAGCTGAATGCCCGCATCAAGACCGAAGCCATGCAGCGCGGCCTGCTGTGCTACCCCGGCGGCGGCACGGCCGATGGCCGTGCGGGCGACCACGTGCTGCTGGCGCCGCCCTTCATCGCCACGCGGGAACAGCTGCAGACCATCGCCACGCGCCTGGCCGAGTCCATCGAGGCCGCACTCACCCAGGTTCTCTGATCCGTTCCTGCGCTCGCGCGCACTTCCTCGCTTTCCCACGCTTTCCCCAACCCCGCCACAGGAGTGTCCCCATGACCCCATCCCGCCCGACCCTGAAGCGCACGGCCCTGGCCGTGACCAGCGCCCTGATCGCCGCGCTGCTGCCGCTGGCTGCCAGCCATGCCCAGGACAGCGGCACGCTCGCCAAGATCCAGCAGGCCGGGGCCATCACGCTGGGCTACCGCGAGTCCTCGTTCGGTTTTTCCTACCTGGATGGCGATCTCAAGCCCGTGGGCTACAGCATGGACATCTGCCGGCGCATCGTGGACGAGGTCAAGGCCCAGCTCAAGCTGCCCGCACTGCAGGTGCGCTATCAGGCCGTGACCTCGGCCAACCGCATCCCGCTGGTGGCCAACGGCACGGTGGACCTGGAGTGCGGCTCCACCACCAACCTGGTGGAGCGGCAAAAGCAGGTGGCCTTCTCGCCGGATATCTTCCGCTACAACGTGCGCATGCTGGTGCGCGCGGACTCGGGGCTGCGCTCCGTCGCCGACCTGCAGGGCAAGACCGTGGCGACGACGGCGGGCACCACGTCCTTTCGCCTGCTGCGCGAGGCTGACCGGGGCCGCAACCTCGACATCACCAACCTTTCGGGCAAGGACCATTCGGACTCCTTCATGCTGGTGGAGAGCGGCCGTGCCCAGGCCTTTGTGCTGGACGACATCCTGCTCGCCGGCCAGATCGCCAATGCCAAGAACCCGCAGGACTACCTGATCACCGGCGAAAGCCTGCGCACCGAAAACCAGGCGCTGATGCTGCGCAAGGACGATGCCGGCTTCAAGGCCATCGTGGACCGCGTGGTGACGGGCATGATGCAGTCCGGCGAGATGGAAAAGCTCTACAACCGCTGGTTCATGTCGCCCATCCCGCCCAGGAACATCAACATCAACTACCCGCTCAACGCCGAGACGCGCGAGGCCTTCGCCCATCCCTCGTCCAAGGGCATCTGAACTTATTGCACGCATCCATGACCCGCATCGCCCTCATCCACGCCCTCAGCCACTCCGTCGCTCCCATCAACGAAGCCTTTGCGCGCGACTGGCCCGAGGCGGTTCGCATGAACCTGCTGGACGACAGCCTCTCGGCCGACCTGGCGCGCAACGGGCGCGGGCTGGACGCCGCCATGCACGAGCGCTTCCAGCGCCTGGCGCAGTACGCCGTGGACACGGGCGCGCAGGGGATCTTGTTCACCTGCTCGGCCTTTGGCCCCTGCATCGAGGCCGTGGCCGCGCGCCATGCGCCGCTGCCCGTGCTCAAGCCCAACGAGGCCATGATCGAGGAGGCCGTGCAGGGCCAGCAGGGTGCCTTGGGTTTGATCTCCAGCTTCGCGCCCACGCTGCAGTCCATGCCGCCGGAGTTTCCGGCCGGCATCGAACTCGTGCCCGCCCTGGCCGATGGCGCCATGGACGCGCTCAACCGGGGCGACACTGCCACGCATGACCGCCTGGTGGTCGAGCAGGCCAGGGCCCTGGCCGCGCGTGGCTGCACGCGCATTGCGCTGGCCCAGTTCAGCATGGCGCGTGCCCGCGCCGCATGCGAGGCCGCCACGGGCCTGCCCGTGCTCACCACGGTGGACAGCGCCGTGCGTGCCCTGCAGCGCCGGCTGGGCGTCCGCCTCGGTTAAAGTGGCGCTCCGCTGCGGCGCATGCCCGCCGCAGCGCGTGCAACTTTTGAGGATGACAGACCCATGCAGATCGAACAGGCCCCGACGGAAAAGCCCTATGAAAAGCCCGAAGGCGAACGCCGTGGCCTGGTGCTGGTGAACACCGGCGACGGCAAGGGCAAGAGCACGGCGGCCTTCGGCCTGGCCCTGCGCGCGCATGGCCGGGGCAAGTCCGTCAAGATCTTCCAGTTCATGAAGGTGCCCACGGCGCGCTTTGGCGAGCACCGCATGTTCGAGCAGCTGGGCATGCCCATCGAGGGCCTGGGCGACGGCTTCAGCTGGAAGAGCCAGGACCATGAGCGGTCGGCCCAGATCGCGCGCGAGGGCTGGGAGCGTGCGCGCACCGCCATCCTCTCGGGTGATCACTTCCTGGTCGTGCTCGACGAAATCACCTATCCGCTGATCTATGGCTGGCTGCCGCTGGAGCCTGTGCTGCAGGCCCTGGCCGACCGCCCGCGCCATGTGCACGTCATGCTCACGGGCCGCCGCTGCCCCGAGGAAATCATTGCCGTGGCCGATACCGTCACGCGCATGGAACTGGTCAAGCACGCCTTCCAGGCCGGCATTCCCGCCCAGCGTGGTATTGAGGACTGATGCCGCCCGCAGGCCCGGCCTGCGGCGGACAATGGCGGCATGAGCAGCGAAACGCAATCCCGGGCGCCAGAGACCATTCCCGCCCAACCCTTTGCCGAGGCCGAGCGGGCAGCCGTCTACCGCGCCATCCATGAGCGGCGCGACATGCGCCACTTCTGCGGCGGCGAGGTCGCGCCCGAGGTGCTGCTGCGCCTGCTGCGCGCCGCCCACCATGCGCCCAGCGTCGGCTTCATGCAGCCCTGGCGCTTCATCCGCGTGCGCGATGCGCAGTTGCGCCAGGAGATCCATGCCGTGATCGAGCAGGAACGCCTGCAGACCGCGCGTGCGCTGGGCGAGCGCGAGGAAGACTTCATGCAGCTCAAGGTCCAGGGCGTGCTGGATGCGGCCGAAGTACTGGTCGTGGCCATGCCGCCAGGGCGCGAGGCCCATGTCTTCGGCCGTCGCACCCTGCCCGAGATGGACGTGGCCTCGGCCGCCTGCGCCATCCAGAACATGTGGCTGGCCGCGCGTGCCGAGGGGCTGGGGCTGGGCTGGGTCTCGCTGTTCGATCCCGAGGTGCTGGCCGCGCTGCTGCAAATGCCCGTGGGCAGCCGGCCACTGGCCGTGCTGTGCCTGGGCCCCGTGTCGGCCTACTATGCCGAGCCCATGCTGCAGCAGCAAAAGTGGGCCAGCCGCGCACCGCTGCAGGACATGCTCTACGACGACTTCTGGGGCCAGCGCGCCGCCGGTCCGCAGCCGCAGGCATGAGCGACAGCCCTTCCTGGCAACTGCTGGGCGCCGCGCTCAGCCCGCTGTGGTGGTGCTGGCAGGCGCTGTCGCAGCCGCAGGCCCAGGTCCAAGCCGAACCCTGGGCGCGCCACGCCCTGGCCGCCGCGCTGGCCGTTCCCGTGGCCCTGCTGATCGACCGGCTCTGGGGCGAGCCGCCCGTGTGGATGCACCCCGTGGTCGCCATGGGCCGGCTGCTGGGTGCGGTTGGGCGAAGAATTGCCCCACGCGAAGAACATGTGCGCGACTGGCCACGCTTTGCGCTGGGCGCCGTCGCCTGGTGCCTGCTGGCGCTGCTGTTCTTCGCCGTCTACGCGTTCATCCAGTGGCTGCTGCCGCCCATGCCCTGGTGGCTGGGCGCCCTGGTGCTGGGCGTGCTGCTCAAGCCGCTTTTGTCCTGGCGCATGCTGCGCGACGAGGTGCTGGCCGTGGAAGCCGCGCTGCAGCAATCCCTGCCCGCAGGCCGCGAGCGCCTGACCTGGCTGGTCAGCCGGGACACGGCGCAGCTGGACGCAGGCCAGGTGCGCGAAAGCGCCATCGAGACCCTGGCCGAGAACCTCAGCGACTCCGTGCTGGCGCCGCTGTTCTGGTTTGCCGTGGCCGGACTGCCGGGCGCGGCCCTCTACCGCTTTGCCAACACGGCCGATGCGATGTGGGGCTACCCGGGCTGGCGCGGGCAGGGCGATGACCGGCGCCACTGGCAATGGGCCGGCAAATGGACGGCGCGTGCCGATGACCTGCTCAACTGGATACCGGCGCGCCTGACCGCCTTGCTGCTGGCCTTGTCCGGCCTGGCCGCTGGCCGGCGGCCGGGCTGGGGCGCGCTGCGCCAGGACGCGCGCATCACCCCGTCGCCCAACGGCGGTTGGCCCATGGGCGCCATGGCAAGGCTGCTGGGCGTGCGCCTGGGCAAGCCCTGCGTCTACGTGCTCAACCCCGCAGGCCGCGTGCCGCAGGCGGCCGAGCTGCAGCAGGCCGTGGCGCATGCGGGCCGCGTGGTGGCCATGCTGGTGGCTGCAGGGCTGGCCCTCGCGCTGGTCCTTGGATGGGTGATGACGGGGCAGACACGATGAAACCAATGACAGTCATCCACGGCGGCACGGACGCGCTGGGCGTGCCCGCGCACGATTTCTCCACCAACCGCAATGCCTGCGGACCCTGCCCGCAGGCGCTGGACATGCTGGCCCAGGCCCACGCGGCCCAGTACCCGGACCCGCACTACACGGCGTTGCGCGCACGGCTGGCGGACTTTCATGGTGTGCCGGCCGAGCGCATCGTCATCGCGGCCAGCGCCAGCGACTTCATCCACCGCATCACCATGCATGCAGCGCGCGAGGGCGCGGCCGTCGCCAGCCTGCCGGCCCACCATTACGGCGACTACGCCCACGCGGCCCAGGTCTGGCGCCTGCCCCTGGCCGCGCGCGACGGCATCACCGAGGCCGGCCCCGGCCTGCACTGGGCCTGCGCGCCATCGAGCCCGCTGGGCCGGCCCGAAGATGTCTGGCCCCTGTGGAGCGAGCCCGCACCGCCGGGCACCTGGCGCGTGATCGACTGCGCCTATGCGCCCCTCAGACTGGAGTTGGGCATGGAACCCGCCGTGCCCGCCCAGGTGCGCGATGCCTGGCAGATGTGGACCCCCAACAAGGCCCTGGGCATGACCGGCGTGCGCGCGGCCTACGCCATTGCGCCCGAAGCCGCGCCGCACGACGAGATCGAGGCCTTGCGTGCCCTGTCACCATCGTGGCCCGTGGGCGCCCATGGCGAGGCCATGCTCACGGCCTGGACCGCACCGGCCACCCGGCAATGGCTGGCGCAAAGCCTGCAACGGCTGCGCGATTGGAAGGCGCAGCAGCTCGATCTGGTGCAGCGTCTGGGCTGGCAGGCACTGCCCGGCTCGCAGGCCAATTACTTTGTGGCGCGCTGGCCGCAAGCCCAGCAGGGCGATGCCATGCAGACGCGTCTGGCCCAACTGCGCGCGCAGGGCATCAAGCTGCGCGACTGCGACAGCTTCGGCCTGCCCGGCTGCGTGCGCATGGGCGTGCTGGCGCCCGCCTCCCAGAACGCCTTGCTGGCCGCCTGGCAGCCAATGGAGAAACACCATGCAATCGAATGAACCCGCTGCCGTGAATCTGCCCCTGCCCACCCCAGGCCAGCGCCCCGCGCTGTGCGTGATGGTGCTGGGCACCAGCAGCGGCGCCGGCAAGAGCTGGGTGGCCACCGCTCTGTGCGCCTGGTACCGCGCGCAGGGCTACAAGGTGGCGCCCTTCAAGGCGCAGAACATGAGCAACAACGCGCGGGTGGTCTCCGCACCGGGCGGTGCCTGGGGCGAGATCGGCACGGCGGGCTCGGCCATCGAGAAGCTGGGGCTGGCGCCCGACGAGGTGCAGCGCATGCAGGCCAACGTGGCCATCGGCTATGCGGTGACCTATATCTTCGGCTCCTTCGGCGCCATCATCATGTGCGTGAACGTGCTGCAGTGGCTGACGGGCCGCAATATCCGCGAGGACGCGATCCAGGCTGAGCAGGAGCTGCTCAAGGGCGTGCGCGTGTACGGAACCGGCGAGTCACCGGCCGTGCCGGATCTGGTGGGGCGCATTTTCCGCGTGGGACAGGCAGGCCGCACCGTGGCGGAGCTGGAGGCCAGCGCCACCGCCAACGGCGGCACGGTGACGGTGGAGCGCATACAGCGCAGGAACGCGATGGTGGGCGTGGACGGCAGCCTGGCGCTGGAGGCCGGCGACATCATCTTGCTGGTGGGCCGGCGCGCGGCCGTGGTGGCGCTGGGCGCCTCGGTGGGCGAGGAGCTGCAGGGCGCCGAGGGCATGGACGTGGTGATGGTGCGGCGCGACGTGGCCATCTCCAACAACCAGTACCTGAACCGCAGCGTGAAGGACATCCTGGACAGCCTGTCGCAGGAGTTCAAGCACGGCGTGTACGCAGTGGCGCTGATGCGCGCGGGCACGCCGGTGCCGATTGCGCCGGCCACCATGGTCATGCCGGGCGATGTGGTGACGCTGTTCGGCACGCCGCAGGATGTGCAGAAGGCTGCGCAGTCGGTGGGCCCCATCATCGTGCCCAGCGACAAGACGGACTTTGTCTTCCACGGCCTGGGCATCACGGTGGGCCTGCTGATCGGGCTGCTGGTGCTGCGCCTGGGCTCCATTCCCATTACGCTGGGCAGCGGCGGCGGCGCCCTGCTGGCGGGCCTGCTGTTCGGCTGGTGGCGCAGCCGCAAGCACACCTTCGGCAACATGCCCACGGCCGCTTCCACACTGCTGCGTGACCTGGGCCTGGCCGGCTTCGTGGCCATGGTGGGCCTGCAGTCGGGCCAGCAGGCCGTGACCACGGTGATGCAGCAGGGCCTGACGCTGTTCCTGCTGGGCGTGGTGGTGACCATCGTGCCGCTGCTGATCGCCATGCTGTTCGGCAAGTACGTGCTGCGCTATGACAACGTGGCCGTGTTCGCGGGCTCGCTGTCGGGGGCGCGCAGCGCCAACCCGGCGTTTGGCGAGATTCTGGACAAGGCCGGCAACTCGATTCCCACGGCACCGTTTGCGATCACCTATGCGCTGGCCAATGTGTTCCTCACATTGCTGGGGCCGCTGGTCATCGCCTTTGCCTGATCACCCCTGATCACCCCTGACCGATCCCCAAGGACCACCAAGGACCATCACAAGGAGCTGCGCAATGAGCAAGGATTATCGGAGTCTGGCGAATTTGAGCCCGTTCGAACTCAAGGACGAACTGATCAAGGTGGCCTCGGGCAAGGCCAACCGCCTCATGCTCAATGCGGGGCGTGGCAATCCCAACTTCCTGGCGACCACGCCGCGCCGGGCGTTCTTCCGGCTGGGGCTGTTCGCGGCGGCGGAGTCGGAGCTGTCGTACTCCTACATGACGGTGGGCGTGGGCGGGCTGGCCAAGCTCGACGGCATCGAGGGGCGCTTCGAGCGCTTCATCGCCGAGCACCGCGACCAGGAGGGCGTGAAGTTCCTGGGCAAGTCGCTGAGCTATGTGCGCGACCAGCTGGGGCTGGACCCCGCCGCCTTCCTGCACGAGATGGTGGACGGCATCCTGGGCTGCAACTACCCCGTGCCGCCGCGCATGCTCACCGTGAGCGAGCAGGTCGTGCGCCAGTACATCGTCCGCGAGATGGCAGGCGGCGCCGTGCCGCCCGAGTCGGTGGACCTGTTCGCGGTCGAGGGCGGCACGGCAGCCATGGCCTATATCTTCGAGAGCCTTCGCATCAGCGGCCTGCTCAAGGCCGGCGACAAGGTGGCCATCGGCATGCCGGTGTTCACGCCGTATATCGAGATCCCCGAACTGGCCCAGTACGACCTCAAGGAAGTGCCCATACACGCCGACCCCGACAACGGCTGGCAGTACTCCGACGCCGAGCTGGACAAGCTCAAGGACCCGGACGTCAAGATCTTCTTCTGTGTGAACCCCAGCAACCCGCCGTCCGTGAAGATGGACCAGCGCAGCCTGGACCGCGTGCGCGCCATCGTGGCCGAGCAGCGGCCCGACCTGCTGATCCTCACCGACGATGTCTACGGCACCTTTGCCGATGAATTCCAGTCCCTGTTCTCGGTCTGCCCCCGGAACACGCTGCTGGTGTATTCGTTCTCCAAGTATTTCGGGGCCACGGGCTGGCGCCTGGGCGTGATCGCGGCGCACAAGGACAACGTGTTCGACCATGCACTGGCGCAGTTGCCCGAGTCCGCCAAGAAGGCGCTGGACCACCGCTACCGCTCGCTGCTGCCCGATGTGCGCTCGCTCAAGTTCATCGACCGCCTGGTGGCCGACAGCCGCGTGGTGGCGCTGAACCACACGGCCGGCCTGTCCACGCCGCAGCAGGTGCAGATGGTGCTGTTCTCGCTGTTTGCGCTCATGGATGAAGCGGACGCCTACAAGCAGGCGCTCAAGCAGTTGATCCGCCGCCGCGAGGCCACGCTGTACCGCGAGCTGGGCATGCCCCCGCTGGAAAATCCCAACTCGGTCAACTACTACACGCTGATCGACCTGCAGAACGTGACCTGCCGGCTCTATGGCGAGGCCTTCTCGCAATGGGCCGTGCAGCAGTCGTCCACGGGCGACATGCTGTTCCGCGTGGCGGATGAGACCGGCATCGTGCTGCTGCCGGGCCGGGGCTTCGGGTCCGACCGCCCCTCGGGCCGCGCCTCGCTGGCCAACCTCAACGAGTACGAGTACGCCGCCATAGGCCGCGCCCTGCGCCGGTTGGCCGACGAGCTGTACGAGCAGTACAAGGCGCTGGGCAAGGAGTAGGCCCTATGCCAGGGCCCGCACGGCTCATCGCAGCTGTCGGGCCTTGACCACCAGCAGCGCCCCGGCCATCAGGCCCACACCGGCCAGTTGCACGGCGCCCAGCGCACGCCCGTAGACGGCCCAGTCCAGCACGATGGCCGTCAGCGGATAGACGTACTGCAGCACGGCGATGCGGCCCAGCGTGAGGCGGGCCATGCCCGCAAAGAGAATGGCGTAGGCCAGGCCCGTGTGCAGCACGCCCAGCCCTGCCAGCCAGGCCCAGGACGACGGCGCCTGCGGCCAGCCATGAACCAGCGGCACCCACAGCAGCAGCACGGTGCCGACCGCGCATTGCCACCAGGCCAGCGCAAACGGCGTGACCACTTTCTCGGTCTTGGCCAGGATGGTCACGGCCGCATAGCACAGCGAGCCGGCCAGGCACATGAGCAGCCCGGACACATGGTCCGGTCCCCAGGCCGCCGCA